>JAZBPF010000494.1:0-5920 GCA_036351515.1 Pseudomonadales bacterium
CCGCGCGCCTCAGCGGTCGACCCGCACGATGTCGTCCTCGCCGAGGTAGCTCCCCGAGCGCACCTCGATCATCTCCAGATCCACCATGCCGGGATTCTCGATGCGGTGGACGGCCCCCACGGGAATGAAGGTCGACTCGTTCTCGCTGACGAGATAGGTGCGCTCCCCGTGCGTCACCCGCGCCGTGCCGCGGACCACCACCCAGTGCTCGGCGCGGTGGTGGTGCCACTGCAGCGACTGGGCGCCGCCGGGACGGATGCGGATGCGCTTGACCTCGTAGCGCTCGCCCTTCGCCACGCTCTCGTAGCTGCCCCAGGGACGGAACACGCGGGTGTGCACCACGTGCTCCTCGCGCCCGTCGCGCTTGAGCCGCTCCACCACCCGCTTCACGTCCTGCACCGCGCTCTTGTGCGCCACCAGCACCGCGTCCGCGGTCTCGATCACCACGAGGTCCTCGACCCCCACCGTGGCCACGAGCCGGTGCTCCGCGCGGACGTAGGATCCCCGCGTGCCCTCGCAGATGACGTCCCCCTGGGAGACGTTGCCCTCGGCGTCCTGCTCCCCGAGGGCCCACAGGGCGCTCCAGGAGCCGACGTCGTCCCAGCCCGCGTCCAGCGGCACCATGGCCGCGCGGTCCAGCCGCTCCATCACGGCGTAGTCCACGGAGTTCGACGGCGAGGCCTCGAAGGCGCCTCGGTCGAGACGCAGGAAGTCCAGGTCCCGCCCCGCGGCCTCGTGCGCGCCGCGGGCGCAACGGGCCATCTCCGGCTCGAAGCGCTCGAGCGCCGCGAGGAACGCGCCGGCGGGGAACACGAACATGCCGCTGTTCCAGAAGTGCCCGCCGCTGCCGAGGAAGCCCTCCGCCGTCGCCCGGTCCGGCTTCTCGACGAAGGCGTCGACCACGCGGCCGGGGCCGGACCCGATGGACTCCGTGGCATGGAGATAGCCGAAGCCCGTCTCCGGTCGGTCCGGGACGATGCCGAAGGTCACGAACTCCCCCCCGGCGCCGAGTTCCGCCGCCCGGCCGACGGCTTCCGCGAACACGGCGGCGTCGCGGATCACGTGGTCCGCCGGCAGCACCAGCAGCAGCGCCTCGGGACCGTGCTCCCGCAGCGCCTCGAGCGCCGCCACGGCGATCGCCGGAGCCGTGTTCCGCGCCGCGGGCTCGAGGAGGATCGCCGCCGGCGCGCGCTCCAGCTCGCGGAACTGCTCGGCGACCATGAACCGGTGCGCCTCGTTGCAGACGACGATCGGCGCCGTCCCCGGGCAGGCCTGCGCCGCGCGGAGCACCGTGTCCTGGAGCAGGCTGCGGTCGCCGAGGAGGGCGAGCAGCTGCTTCGGATAGAGGTCCCGGGAAAGGGGCCAGAGGCGGGAGCCGGAACCTCCCGAGAGGATGACGGGAACGAGCGTGTGCACCTCAGGACTCCTCGCGGCGTTCCCGCTCGCTCCGCTCCAGCCGTTCGATCTTCGCCTCGACCTTCTCCTGCAGGGCGCGGGCGTGGGCCGCGACCCGCTCGCGAAGGGCCGGATCCGCGACCGCCAGGATCCGTGCGGCGAGGAGGCCGGCGTTCGTCGCGTTGTCGATGGCGACGGTCGCCACCGGGATTCCCGCGGGCATCTGCACGATGCTGTAGAGCGCGTCCTGGCCCCCGAGCGGCGTCACGTTCACGGGCACGCCGACCACCGGCAGCACGGTGAGCGATGCCACCATCCCCGGCAGGTGCGCCGCACCGCCCGCTCCGGCCACGATGACGCGGAGCCCGCGGTCCGCCGCGCCCCGGGCGTAGTCCACCATCCGGTCCGGCGTCCGGTGCGCCGAGACGATGGTCAGCTCGTAGGGCACCTCGAGCGCGTCGAGCGCCTCGGCGGCGCCGCGCATGACGGGCAGGTCCGAGTCGCTGCCCATGATGATCCCGACCTTCGGTCCGCTCATGCTCCCTCCGTGCCCCGGATCACGAGGCCCTCCCGGACCGCGCGGGCCCGCGCCATGGCCGTGTCCCGGTCCCCGGCGGTGACCGTGACGTGTCCCATCTTCCGGAAGGGGCGCACCTCCCGTTTTCCGTAGAGGTGCACGGCCACGCCCGGCAGCCGGAGGGCCTCGTCGAGGCCCTCGATCGCCACGGCGCCGTGCGCGTCCTCGGCGCCGAGGAGGTTCACCATGGCCGCCGGGCTGTGCTGCTCCGGCTCGCCCAGGGGCAGACCCACCACGGCGCGCACGTGCTGCTCGAACTGGTTCGTCCGGCAGGCCTCGATGGTCCAGTGGCCGGAGTTGTGCACGCGCGGCGCGATCTCGTTCACGAGTACCTCGCCCCCGCGCGTGAGGAAGAGCTCCACGCCGAACACGCCGACGCCCTCGAGCGCCTCCACGGCCGCGACCGCGACGCGCCGCGCCTCCTCCGCCTCCCGGGCCTCGATGCGCGCCGGCGCGAGCAGCAGGTCCAGCACGTTCGCGCGTTCGTCGAAGACCATCTCCACGGCGGGCCAGGCGCGCACGGCGCCGTCGCTCCCCCGTGCCACGAGGACCGCCAGCTCGCAGCGGTAATCGACGAAGCGCTCCACCAGGCTCGGCACGGGCAGCACCCGCTCCTCGACCACCACGTCCTTGAACACGGCGACGCCGCGGCCGTCGTAGCCGCCGCGCCGTGCCTTCTGCACGAGCGGCAGGCCGAAGTCCGCGAGGGTCCGGGCGTCGGGGGCGTCGACGGCGCGGAACACAGAGGTGGGAATGCCCGCTTCCTGAAGCCGCTCCTTCTGCAGGAGCTTGTCCTGCACCACGGCGAGCAGCGACGGCGAGGGCACGATGCGGTGCCCCGCCGCCTCGAGCTCGAGGAGGATCTCCGTGTCCACGGTCTCGATCTCGAAGGTGGTCACGTCGCTCGCCTCCACGAGCGCGCGCAGCGCGTCCGCATCGTCGAGGCCGCCCACGAGCTGGCGGTGGGCCAGCACCCCACCCGGGGACCCCGGCGTCGGGTCGAGCACCGTGGTCTCGCAGCCGAGCCGTGCCGCCTCCGGCACGAGCATGCGCGCGAGCTGACCTCCGCCGACGATGCCGAGCCGGGCGACGGGATAGGGCCTGGAGGGGGACACGGACGCCTCGCTGCTTGCCTGCGGGAAAAGCCGTGCAGTATAGCGGCCGGAGGGAGGGGACGGACCGCGGTGCTATCATCCGATCCGCGCCCTCGTCCGGCGCTCCCGACGCTCCCGGAATCGCCGTGCCGCCCACCCTCCCGGACCCGGATACGATCCTCGCGGTGCTCGCGTCCCTCGCCGACGGCGAACCCCGCCCCGCGGACGACGTGGCGGCGGCCGCCGGCCTCTCCGCGGGGACCCTCGCGGCCGCGCGCGACCCCCTCGCCGACCACGGTGTGCGCTGGCGCGCCGACGGGACGCTCCGCGTGCCGGGCGGCGTCGACCTGCTCGCCGCCGACGCGATCGAGGTGGCCCTCGCGGAGCGCGGCCGGGATGCGCTTGCCGTGCACGTGCTCGGGGTCACGGGGTCCACGAACGACGACGTCCGCGCGCGCCTCGCCTCCGAGCGCCCGCCCTTCGCCGTCCTCGCCGAGGCCCAGCGCGCGGGCCGCGGCCGCCGCGGCCGCAGCTGGGCCTCCCCGGTCGCCTGCAACCTCTACCTGTCCCTCGCGCTGCCGCTGCCCGGCGGCGTGCGAGCGGCCACGGGCCTCTCGCTGGTCGTCGGCGTCGCCGTGGCCGAGGCGCTCGACGAGGCGCTCTCCGTCCCGATCCGCCTGAAGTGGCCGAACGACCTCCTCGTGGACGACCGCAAGCTCGGCGGCATCCTCGTCGAGCTCGCCGCCGGCCCCGGCGGGGACGCGGCCGTCGTGGGCATCGGCGTGAACGTGCGCCAGCCCGGCCATGCGGGCCGTACGGTCGACCAGGCCTGGATCGACCTCGCCGCCCTCGTCCCGGCGCTGCCCTCCCGGAACCTGCTCGCGGCGGCCGTCGCGGCCCGGGTGCTCGCGCTCCACGAGCAGTTCCTCGCCCGGGGCTTCGACGCGGCGCTGCGCGCGCGCTGGAGCGCGCGCGATCCCTGGCGGAACCGCACGGTGGTGGCCCGGGGCCCGGACCGGGCGCTCACGGGAATCTCCCGCGGCGTCGACGAGAGCGGTGCGCTGCTGCTCGACACGGGGGACGGGATCGAGCGCATCGGCTCCGGCGAGGTGAGCCTCCGGCTCGGCGACGGAGCCGCTCCGTGACCGTCGTCCTCGACCTCGACGCGGGAAACACGCGCGTGAAGTGGCGCGTCTCGGAGGCCGGTGCGCTCCGTGCCCGCGGCGCCCTCCCGACCGCCGAGGTTCCCGGTACGCCGCCGGAAGCCTGGGCCGGGGTGGAGCGGGCGCGCCTCGTCACCGTGGGCCCGTCCCCCGAGTGCCTCGGGCAGTGGCTGCACGGAGTCGGGATCGCCGAGGTGGACGTCGCCCGGGCCGGCGCCCGCGCTGGCCGTCTGCGCTCCGGCTATCGCGAGCCGGAGCGCCTCGGTGCGGACCGCTGGGTGGCCCTCGCCGGCGCGGCCGCGCGCTGCGACGGACCCTTCGCCGTCGTCGACGCGGGCAGCGCGCTCACGGTCGATCTGGTGGACCGTGACGGCCTGCACCTCGGGGGCTGGATCGTGCCGGGCCTCGCGCTCATGCAGGACGCCCTGCTCCGGGGCACCGCGGGGGTCCGCTTCGTCGACGAGGGCGACATCCGCTGCGGACGACCGGGCCGCGACACCCGGGAAGCGGTGCTCGGCGGTCTGCGCACCATGGTCGCGGACTTCGTCGGGCTGCGCTGGGCCCACCACCGGCAGGGCGAGGCGGGGGCCCGGCTGTTCCTCACGGGCGGGGACGGTCCGCTCCTCGCGCCGGCGCTCGGCGCCGAGGCGGAACTGCTGCCCGACCTCGTCCTCGACGGCCTCGAGGCGGTACTCGGATGATCCGGGCCCTCGCCCTGCTGCTGCTCCTGGCGAACCTCGCCTACCACCTGTGGTCCCTTCAGCGTCCGCCGCCCCCGGGAAGCGCCCCGTCGCCGGAACCGCTGCCGGCGGGCGTGGAGCGTCTGCTCCTCCTGTCCGAACGGCCGCCGGAGCCCCCGCCGACGCGGACGCCGTCCCCCGTGCCCCGACCTCCGACGGAGGCGGTGGAACGGGAGGCCGGGCCCGCGGAGCTTCCCGCGTCGCCGCCGCCTGCGCCGGGGCGCGAAGCGGAAGCGGCCCCGGCAGCGTCCGGCGCCGGCCCGGCGCTCGCGGAGCGCCCGTCCGATCCGGCTGCCGGCGACGCAGCGCTCGCCGCGCACTGCGAACGGATCGGGCCCCTCGAGCCGGCGGTGGCCGCGCGGCTCGTCGAGGCGCTGCGTCGGGCCGGGGGGCAGGCGGAGCTCGTCCCGGACCCGGAGCTCCCCGCTCCCGCGGCGATCCAGCTCTACGTCCCGGCGCCGGCCAGCTTCGCCGAGGCCCGGGAGATCGTCCGCGCCCTGGGAGAGGCCGGGCTGGAGGCGTACGTCATGGGGCGGGAGGAGATCTCCGGCGCCGTGTCCGTGGGGCTGTTCACGGAGCCCGAGCGCGCCCGGGACCGCCGGGCGCGGGTCGAGGCGCTCGGGTACGAGGTCGCGGAGCGGGAACTGGGCCCCGCCCCGGAGCGCCCCCGGGTCGCGGTCCGCCTTCCCGCTCCGGCCATCGGGCGGACGCTCGCCGGTCTCGACGGGGCTCCGGAGGCGTTCCCCCGGGAGTCCGTGCCCTGCGCCCCGCAGGAGCCGGACCCGGCGTCGGAGCAGCCGGATTCCTGAGCGGGGTCGATTGCGGCCACCGGGCTCTTTACCTATGCTGCGCCGGCTCCTGCCCCGGTTTCCTCTGCCGCCTTAGCTCAGCTGGTAGAGCAGCTCACTTGTAATGAGAAGGTCCCGGGTTCGAGTCCCAGAGGCGGCACCA
>JAZBPF010000495.1:0-14568 GCA_036351515.1 Pseudomonadales bacterium
CCCCCCCCGCGCGCGACCGCCGTACGGCGATTCGGCGAACGCATAGCGCACCGGGTCGTTAGTGAACACTGGCATCCGCATCAGAAGGCCCCGTGGCTCGTTGATGGGCTCTATGAGCTGGAGACTCCGTCCGCGAATCCAACGGAGCTGATGCGGTACGCCTTGCGGTATGGGCGTGATGTCGGGGCGGTGAAGCCGGAGGCTTTGTGTGGCCTGGTGGCTGGCCAGCTGCATGGCGCTCTGGGTGCATCCACCGCGTCGCACTGAGCAACAGCGGTTGCTGCGCGGAATGAGCAGCACGGATCAGGCGAGGCACGCGACTTGTCGAGATACATCGGTAGCAACGACTCCACGTACATCCTTCCGGCAGCCCGCGAGTGGGTCGATCGGTGCATCGTCGATGATGGATCGATCCTCTCGGAAGAACGCCTGTGGACGCTGGAGAACTTCCGGGAGCTGGAGCGCCACTACGTCCAGAGCCCCGACCAAGGCTCGGGCACCCTCAACGAGAAGTTGGAGGCTCAGCTCGCGACGGCTCCTGCGCCAGCGACACGACTGATGGCGGAAGTCGTCTGGGCGGTTCTGCTGTTCCCTTCCAACATCGGGATCGAGCGGAAGAGGACGGACATTCGCAAGGTCTGGTCCTGGAGCGGTTCGGAACTGCCGGATACCGTGCCGATGCTCGATGATGCTGTGCTTTCGGGAATCGGTTCCGGTGGGCCGGGCATCAACAACCATCGATGGCGTGAGCTCGTCTATCTAGTTGGCTTCGGGATCGCGATCAAGAGCCGATCGAAGGAGGAGCGCGCACGGGTTTTCTCCGACTACGACGCCTTCCTGGATTGGATCGAAACGGTGCCGATCGACGGTGTGCGGCAGTTCCCACTGATGCTTCGGTACCTACTGTTCCCCGATCGCGTCGAGCGAATGTCGAGCGACATCGATCGACGGAAGGTGCTCGCCGCTTTCCAGGGCACGCCGAGGAAGGAGCTGAGGTCGCTCTCCGCACGCGAGCTCGACGAGCGGCTGCTCGACCTCCGGAGGCACCTTTCCGAGCAGTACGAGACCGAGGACATCGACTTCTACGAACCGCCTCTCAAGGAGCGCTGGAACTCCGATGAGGTGGAAACTCCCGAGACGCGCACGGATGGACAACGCGCCATCGAGCGCGTACAGGACGGAGACGACGAGAACTACTCCGTGGAACGCCGATTGGCCCGCAACGTGATCTATTTCGGGCCGCCAGGTACCGGGAAGACCTACACGATCAGCAAGCGCATGAGCGAGTACACGGATCAGCCTACGGACGTGGACCGGGCGGACTGGCTCCTGGAACTCGTTGGCCGATACCGATGGCGGTCCGTTATCGCAGCCGCACTTTCGCTGATGCCGGAACCTGTACGTGTTCACGAGCTCGAGCAGCACCCGCTACTGGTTGCGAAAGCTCGCGAGCGCAATCGGACCGATGTCCGCAGCTCCATCCGTTCTGACCTGATGACGCACACGTCACCGGAAGACACCTCGATCGGTCTCAAGGACCGACGCGAGCCGTACGTCTTCCAGCGAAATTCGGATCATCTCTGGTCGCTGGCTCCCGTCGATCTTCGAGAGGAAGATCCGGAGGCCGCGAGCTTGCTCGAGGAATGGCATCGAGGCCCGGGGGGAGTTTCCCGTCCCGTGCATCGCTACCGGTTGGTGACTTTCCACCCGTCCTACTCCTACGAAGACTTCGTCATCGGGCTCCGACCTACAGCGCCCTCCGACGAATCCTCCCCGGTTGGATTCGAGCTGGTGCCCGGGACGTTCATGCAGATCTGCGCAGCGGCCCGATCGAATCCGGGGAAGCGTTATGCGTTGTTCATCGACGAGATCAATCGTGCCGACATCGCGCGGGTGTTTGGGGAGCTCATCACGCTGATCGAGCCCGACAAGCGCGCGCGCTACGGGGAGGACGGTCGACTGATCTCGGGTCTCGAGGTCCAGTTGCCCGGCACGTCCTCCGAAGCGCCGCGATTCGGGGTTCCCGCGAACCTGGATATCTACGGAACGATGAACACGGCGGATCGCTCAATCGCGTTGCTCGACATCGCGCTCCGCCGCCGCTTCGAGTTTGAGGAACTGCCCCCGCGCTACGCGGACCTGGATCTGCGGATCGAGGGCGTCCACCTCGGTAGACTGCTTCAGCGAATCAATGATCGTCTGGAGTTCCTGTTGGATCGGGAACATCGGATCGGGCACGCGTATCTCATGAAGGTCGGGTCGATGGACGACCTGAGGCGGACCTTCGCGCAACAGATCATCCCGCTCCTCCAAGAGTTCTTCTTCGACGACTGGGGGCGCGTCGCTACTGTGCTCTCGACGGACCGCGGCAGGTCCCCCTTCATTCGCGGCTCAGATCTCGATGCGAACGCGCTCTTCCACACGCCGCCGGAGGGGGGGGAGCAGACCCGACAGTCGTTCAGCGTGACACACTCGTCCGAGTGGACCGCCGAGGACTTCCGCGCAATCTACGAGTCGGCCGCGAGCGAGCCGATGCCCGAGGCCGAGCAGCCGTGAACTCCGGCCTGAGCGTGACGGAGCACGGTAGCCTGCAGATCGCGGACGGAACCGGTGGGACGCTCACGCCCCGCGAAGCGGACCGCCTGGAACTCATCGGCGATCGTCGGCCGGGCTTCTGCACGCGCCAGCACGAGGCGCTGCGCTTCTCCAGCTACGTCGGTCTCGTCGGGCTAGGAGATCGCATGCTGGAGGTGCTCCCGAAGATCGAGTCGTCGACGGCGTCGATCGACGAGTGCCGCGGAGTGTTGCTGCGTCTGCTTCGCCTTGCTCCGAGCTTGCGCATCCACTCGGAGCCGCCTGCATCCCAGGCTGTCGCGAGCGGCCAGCTCCTCGAGATCATGGTTCAGGCTTTCTTGGCGGAGCTCACCGCGCTCGTTCGGGGCGGGTTGCTGCGGCGCTACCGCCGTGAGTCCGAAGACCTGCGGGTAGTTCGGGGGCGCATCGACCTCGCGCGGCAGGCGAGGGCGTACGCCCTGCGGCCGGATGTCATCGCCTGTCGCTACGAACTGCTCACCGCCGACAATCCCTGGAACCGGGCCCTCCATACGGCCCTCAGGGCCTGCCGTCCCTGGGTGCGTTCCGTGGCCGGCAGGCGTAGCTGGGCGACGTTGGCGGCGGCGTTCGAAGGCATCGCTGCCCCGTCTGTCAGTGAAGCACTACGTCTCCCACCGGAAGACCGGACGACCGATCGCTACCGGGCCGCACTTCGGTGGGCGCGATGGATTCTCACATGCCATACGCCGAGCCTTCGCGCCGGTGACGAGGCTGCGCCGGCCATGCTCTTCGACGCGAATGCGCTGTTCGAGGAGGCCGTGGCCACGACGATTCGCCGAGGGCTTGCTGCACGACGCTCTCCACTGGAGCTGAGAACGCAGGTGCCCGACCGGCCGCTCGCGACGAGCGAAGCCACGGGTCGCACTGTGGTCGGCCTGCGCCCCGATCTGGTGATCGAGAGAGGGGGCCGTGCTTCGCTCGTCGCGGACACGAAGTGGAAGGTGCTCGACGTTGTCAACGGAGAGCTACGGCCGCGCGAGAGTGACGTGCATCAGGTGCTCGCGTACGCCGTCACCTACCGATGCGAGGAGGTAATGCTCCTCTATCCCTGGGTGCCGGATCTCGGCGACGGACAAGGGAGCGCAATGCGATTGCCGAAGGTCGATTGCTTCGCGCCCTGCTTGCGCATTGCGGCACTCGACGTGGCAGACGACACGCTGCGCGCTCGCTACGGCGCCGAGTCCTGCGCCTGGCAGTGACTGGCGGGCGGCTGCGGATTCCCCCGGGTTTCGCGGCCATCCCGGTCAAGGGTGTGAACTTGAACCATCCCGGGCGCCCCGGCCGCACTGTCTTGCGCGAGTATCGAACGTACGGGTACCAAGTCCCGAGTTGTCTCGGTTCAAGGGGTGACCGCGCCGTCACCGCCCGCGTGATGGGCCGTTCCGAGCGATGGCCCGACCCTGCTGTACCGAGCACCAAGGCGACACCTCATTGCTTCCTCACTACACTTCTGCGGTTCCGCCAACCGCGAAGGTGAAGCATCACTCGCATGCCCCTGACTCTTAACCAGCTCGAACGCCACCTCTTCAAGGCCGCCGACATCCTCCGCGGCAAGATGGACGCCTCGGAGTTCAAGGAATACATCTTCGGCATGCTGTTCCTGAAGCGCTGCTCCGATGTCTTCAGTGAGCGTCAGGAGCAGGTGGTGGCGGAGCTCGAGGCCGAGGGCGATTCCGGTGACGACCCGCTGCAGGTCGCCGAAGCCAAGGGCTGGTATCGCTCGGGCTTCTATGTCCCGGAAGCCTCCCGCTGGAACTTCCTGCTCAACGAAGCCCACCACGGCGTGGGCAACTACCTGAACAAGGCGCTGGCCGGCCTCGAAGAGCACAACGCGAGCCTCGCCGGCGTGCTGGAGCACATCGACTTCACGCGCAAGGTCGGCTCGACCACGCTGCCCGACCGCAAGCTGCGCGACCTCATCGAGCACTTCAGCGAGTACCGGCTGCGCAACGAGGACTTCGAGTTCCCCGATCTCCTCGGTGCCGCCTACGAGTACCTGATCCGGGACTTCGCCGACTCGGCCGGGAAGAAGGGCGGGGAGTTCTACACACCCCGTTCCGTCGTCCGCATGATGGTGCGGCTGATGCGGCCCGAAGAGGGCCACAGCGTCTACGACCCCTGCTGCGGGTCGGGCGGCATGCTGATCCTGGCCAAGGAGTACCTCGACGAGCACGGCGGCGATTCGCGCCTGCTCTCGCTCTACGGGCAGGAGGCCTCCGGCTCGGTGTGGGCCATCGCGAAGATGAACACCCTGCTACACGGCATCAACAGTGCCGACCTGCGCAACGAGGACACGCTCACGGACCCGCAGCACGTGGAGGGCGGCGAGCTGATGCGCTTCGACCGCATCCTCACCAATCCGCCTTTCTCCATCGGCTACACGCCCTCGCAGCACTTCCCCGAGCGCTTTCGCTACGGCGCCGTGCCGGAAGGGGCGAAGAAAGCCGATCTGATGTTCCTGCAGCACATGGTCTCCTGCCTGAAGTCGGACGGCATGCTGGCCACGGTCATGCCGCATGGCGTGCTGTTCCGTGGAGGGGACGAGAAGCGCATCCGCGCCGGCATGCTCGACGACGATCTGGTCGACGCCGTGATCGGCCTGGCGCCGAACCTGTTCTACGGCACCGGAATCCCGGCCGCGATCCTGGTGCTGCGCAACAAGGGCGCCAAGCCCGTGAACCGCCGCGGCAGGGTGCTGTTCATCAATGCCGACCGGGAGTTCTACGAAGGCCGGGCGCAGAACTTCCTGCTGCCCGAGCACATCGAGAAGATCGTCTCGACCTTCGAGGCGTTCGAGGATGTGCCCGGCTTCGCGCGCGTGGTGGGCATCGAGGAACTGCGCGAGAACGACTACAACCTCAACATCCGCCGTTACGCCGACAACACCCCCGAGCCCGAGCCCCAGGACGTGCGGGCCCATCTGGTGGGTGGCGTGCCGGTCAAGGAGATTCGGGCGAAGCGGCCGCTGTTCGACGCCCACGGCTTCGACCCGATGGCGCACTTCGAGGCCAGGGAGGGCGACGGCGCCTACGTGGATTTCGCCGAAGGGCTGACCCGTCGCGCCGATCTTAAGCCCGCCATCGAGGGCGATGCGGGCCTGCAGGCCAAGGAAGCCCGGCTGCGCGAAGCCTTCGACGCGTGGTGGCGCGAGCACGGCACGCACATCACGGCCCTCAGCGGCAACGGCAAGCACCTCACCCAGCTGCGGGAAGACCTGCTCACCAGCTTCACCGCGGCGCTGGAGCCGCTGGGGATGCTCGACCCCTTCGCGGTGCGCGGGATCATTGCGGGCTTCTGGGAGCAGAACAAGAACGAGTTCCGCACGCTGCAGGCGCGGGGCGTGAATGGCGTCGTCGACGCCTGGCGGACCAGCATCATCACCCAGCTCGAGGACGAACAGAGCAAGGCCAACCCGCTCGATCACAAGCTGGTGAGCTTCCTGCTCGCGGACTACGTGGCCGACCTCGAAGCGCAACAGGCCCGCAAGGCCGAGCTGGATGCGCAGATCAAGGCGGCCGAGGCGAAGCCGGAGGACGACGAAGAGGGGACGGCCGAGGCCGACGAGGACGCTCCGACGCCAGAGCAGATCAAGGTCTGGAAGGCCGAGCGCAACGAGGCGAACAAGCAGCTCAAGGCGCAGCGCGCGAACTTCCAGGCTCATCTGGACGAGGCCGTCGATAGGCTGGACGAGGACGCTGCCGCCGAGCTGGTGCAGTCGATCCTGCGGAGCGATCTCAGCGAACTCCTGGAGCGCTACGTGCGTCAGCAACGACAGCAGATCGTCGGCGCGTTCGAGACCTGGTGGGACAAGTACCGCGTGACGCTGACCGACATCGAGGCCGAGCGGAATGCGGCAGCCAAGGAGCTGCAAGGGTTCCTAGGGTCTTTGGGATATGTCTGACCTATATCCGCTGATACCGCTCGCTGAGTTGGCGAGGATCACGATGGGGCAAGCACCCGATGGGAGCCAAGTAGGTGAATTCGGGGAGCAAGGACTACCGTTCATCCAAGGCAGCGGGGAGTTCGGCGTCAAGCATCCCAAATCGCAACTGCGCTGTTTGAACCCGCCACGGATAGGCGAACGCAATTCGTTGCTGATCTCTGTTCGGGCGCCTGTAGGCGACACGAACATCGCTGACGTCGATTACTGCATTGGGCGTGGCCTCGCAGCTATAGGCTTCAAGCAATACCCAGAAGCTCTTGCTGTCGCCGTGCTTCAGCGGTTCGGCACTGCACTTCACAGGGTCGCGCAGGGAACGACTTTCGCAGCGATTGGGAAAGCTGATCTGCGTTCTCTGCTTGTGCCGGCGATACCTGCCAGCGACGCAAGAAAGATTGCCCGCATCCTCTACACCCTCGACACCCAGATCGAGAGAACCCAGGACCTCAGAGCCAAGCTCGAACAGGTCAAGGAAGGGCTGCTGCACGACTTGCTGACTCGTGGGGTCGATGAGAACGGAGAGCTGCGGCCAAGCCCGGAGGAAGCGCCGGAACTCTACAAAGCGTCGCCGCTGGGGTTGATTCCAGAGGCATGGGAGATCCGGCGAGGCGAGGATCTATGCGAGAGGATTGAGGTGGGCATAGTCATTCGACCCACTCAGTACTACGCCACAAGCGGCATCCCAATTCTCCGGTCCGCGAACGTACGGCAAGAAGGGATCGATCTTGGCAATCTGATCTACATGACTCCGAGAAGCCACGCTGAATTGGCCAAGAGTGCGGTTTCTCCAGGCGACCTGGTGACCGTAAGGACTGGCTATCCCGGTACAACGGCGGTGATCCCAAAGTCACTTGAATCTGCCAACGTGGTTGACCTCATCATATCGAGGCCCAAGCGGGGTATTGATAGCAATTATCTTGCGATCTGGGTCAATTCGCCCCTCGGCAAAGATCAAGTTCTGTCGGCTCAGGGCGGACTGGCGCAGCAGCACTTCAACGTAGGAGAGATGAAGAAGCTACTCGTGGCGCTACCGGCAACCGAAGAGCAGTCCGCGATTGTCGGAACGGTCGCTGCCTATACGGATCGCATCTTCAGAGAGGTCGCGAGCCTTCGGGCAATGCAGGCGATAAGGTCGGGGCTCATGGACGACCTCCTCACCGGCCGCGTCCGCGTCACTCCGCTCCTTGAACGCGAAGCCGCAGCGGTAAGCTGACCGATGGCGACCGGCTCCGAGTACCTCGAAGTCAAACTCCCGCTGATCGAACAGCTCCGGGGCCTCGGCTGGATGTACATCGAAGGCTCGGTCGACGACCCCACTGTGACGCACCGGGAGCGTTTTGCTCAGGTGGTCATGGAACCTGTCCTCCGCGAACGCCTCGCCGCGATCAACCTGCGCGACGGCAAGCCCTGGCTCGACGCATCACGCATCGATCAGGCCGTCTCCGCTCTCACCCGCATCGGCACCACGAAGGTGATCGAGGCCAACCAGACCGCGACCGAACTGCTGCAGAAGGGCCTCGCGGTCGAAGGCCTGCCGGACTGGGACGGCGGCCGCGGCCAGACAATCCACTTCATCGACTGGGATGCGCCCGAGCACAATACCTTCACGGTAGTGAACCAGTTCAAGGTCAGGTGCCCGCCCGGCCACGACAGCGCCAAGCAGCACGTGATTCCGGATCTCGTGCTTTTCGTGAACGGCATCCCGCTGGTGGTCATCGAGTGCAAGGGGCGCACGGTCCCCGAAGGGCTGCAGGACGCGGTCGATCAACTGCGCCGCTACCACGACCAGCGCCACCAGGACTTCGAGGTGGAGACCCACGAGGGCGCGCCTGCCCTGTTCCACACCAACCAGTTCCTGATCGCGACCAACTTCGATGATGCGCGGGTGGGCACCATCGGAGCGGGCTTCGCGCACTACCTGAACTGGAAGACTCTGGCGCCGAAGACCGAGGCGGACGTGGCCACCGAGCTGGGCGTGCCGTCGCTCTCCTCGCAGCAGCGCTTGGTGGCCGGCATGCTCACCCCCGCCAACCTGCTCGACATCGTCCGCCATTACACTCTTTTCATGACCGTCGGCGGCCAGACCATCAAGCTGGTGTGCCGCTATCAGCAGTACCGTGCGGTCACCCATGCGGTCGCCCGATTGAAGACCGGCAAGACCCGGGAGCAGGACGGCGAGCACGACCGGCGCGGCGGGATCATCTGGCACACCCAGGGCAGCGGCAAGAGCCTGACCATGGTGTTCCTGGTCCGCAAGCTGCGGACCGATCCGGCGCTGCGTCGCTTCAAGGCGATGGTGATCACCGACCGCAAGGATCTGCAGAAACAGCTTTCGGACACCGCGACGCTGACGGGCGAGACGGTGCACGTCGCCAGGAACACCGGTCGGCTCAAGCAGCTGCTGGCGAAGCCCGGCCCGGGCCTGGTGTTCGCGACGATCCAGAAGTACCGCGACACCGATGCCGTGAGCCCTGCACCCGCCCTGGCGGTGAGGGACGGCGCGGGCACCTACGGCGCAGCGCCGCCGCGGCAGAGCCAGCCCTTCGAGCTCCTCAACGACAGCCCCGACATCCTCGTGCTCATCGACGAAGCCCATCGCACCCAGGCGGGCGACCTGCACGCGAACCTGCTGCGGGCCGTCCCCAACGCCGCACGCATCGGCTTCACCGGCACGCCGATCATCATGGGCGACAAGAAGCGCAGCCACGAGATCTTCGGGGACTACATCGACCGCTACACCCTGCGCGAGGCCGAGGACGACGGCGCCATCGTGCCCATCCTGTACGAGGGCCGCACGGCGAGGGGGGCGGTGAAGGAAGGCGCGAGCCTCGATGAGCTGTTCGAGGACCTGTTCCGCGAACGCAGCGAGGAAGAGCTGGAGCTCATCAAGAAGAAGTACGCGACCAAAGGCCAGATCTTCGAGGCGCCGAAGCTCATCGAGGAGAAGGCGGCGGACATGTTGCGCCACTACGTGACGTACATCCTGCCGAACGGCTTCAAGGCGCAGGTGGTGGCCTACAGCCGACGCGCCGCGATCCGCTACCACGAGGCCCTCACCGCAGCCCGGCAGGCTTTGCTGGCGGACGCGCAGGCCCTCTCGGCCGAGGACAGGAACCTCGATGACGCGGCCCTGATCCTGCGGCCGCCCCGGGTGCAGGCGGCGGTCCAGGCATGGCGTTATCGCGAGCGGCTCGCCGAGCTCGAGTTCGCTGTGATCATCAGCAGCAGCAACAACGACGATCCCGGCTGGGCGCAATGGAGCGATGCGGCCGAGGTCGACAACCACATCAAGCGCTTCAAGAAGCCGCTGGAGCATGAGGACCCCGCCAAGCGCGACCCGCTCGCTTTCCTCATCGTCAAGTCGATGCTGCTGACCGGCTTCGATGCGCCCATCGAGGGCGTGATGTACCTCGACCGGCCAATCCGCGAGGCGGAGTTGCTGCAGGCCGTGGCCCGCGTGAACCGCACCGGCTTCGGCAAGCGCCGCGGCTTCGTTGTCGACTACTTCGGCGTGGCCCACCACCTGAAGGACGCGCTGTCCGCCTACAGCGAAGAGGACATCGAGGGCGCCCTGCGCAGCCTGAAGGACGAGCTTCCGCTGCTGCGCGATCGCCACCTGCGTGTGATGGAAGTCTTTCAGTCCCGCGGGGTCGAGAGCCTCGAGGAGGTCGAGGAGGCCCTGCGTGTGCTCGCCCAGGAGCGGGTGCGGGCGGAGTTCGTGGTCAAGCTGAAGGAGTTCACACGCCTGCTGGACGAAGTGCTGCCCCGGCCCGAGGGGCTAGAGTTCGTCAACGACGCCAGGCAGCTCGCCTATCTGCATGCCCTGGCCCGCAACCGCTTCAAGGACACCCCGGAACTGGGCAAGGACGTGGGCGCCAAGGTCAGGAAGCTCATCGACGACTACGTGATCTCCCTCGGGATCGATCCGAAGATCCCGCCGGTGGAGCTCACGGACGACAACTTCGACGAGCATGTCGGCCGGCAGGTCGGCGATCGCGCCATGGCCTCGGAGATGGAGCACGCGATTCGCTCCCACGTGCGCAAGCATCTGGACGAGGATCCGGTGAAGTACGGCAAGCTCAGCGAGCGGCTCGAGGAGATCCTCCAGCAGCTCGACGGCCAGTGGGCCGCCCTGCAGGAAGCCTTGCAGGCGCTGATTGCGCAGTGCCGGGAAGACGAGGCCCTCGAAGGCGAAGCCCTGCCCGAGATGCCGGCGCGCTACCTGCCCTTCCTGCGCCTGCTGATCGAGGAGGCGCTGGGCAAGGGCGCAACGCCTGACGACACCATGCGCGTGAAGCTGATGGACGCCACCGCGGAGATCCTCGACGCCATCCTGGACGAGGTCCGGATCCCCGGATTCTGGAAGCCGGCTCGCATCGCCGACCAGGAACGTCTGCGCGGGCGGCTCTTCGAGGAACTGCACCGGCGGAAACTGATGGGTGTGGACGAGGCGGACGCCACCGCAGTGAAACTGCTGGGGCTTGCCCGCGCCCGGCACGAACAACTGGTGCAGTCATGAGCGAACTGACCGTCGATGATCTGACTCTGTCGGTCCGGCGCAGTCCGAGACGCCGGACCATGCAGATCACGGTAGACCGGGACGGCAGCCTCCTCGTCACCGCACCGCCGGATGTCGCGCCGAGCAAGCTCGCCGAGTTCGTCCGGGAGAAGCAGTTCTGGATCTACAGGAAGCTCGCCGAGAAGGCCCAGCTCCAGGGGCCGCTGCCGCGCAAGGAGTTCGTGAGCGGCGAGGGCTTTCTGTACCTGGGGCGGAGCTACCGTCTCAAGCTCGTCGACGAGCAGGACGAACCGCTGAAGCTGATCGCGGGGCGCTTCAGCCTGCGGCGGGACGCGCTGACGAGGGCCCGAGAGACATTCATCGACTGGTTCAGCCGTCGTGGCCAGGCCTGGCTGACGGATCAGGTACGCACCCATGCGCCTCCCATGGGCGTCCGCCCCGCCGAGCTTCGGGTACAGGATCTGGGGTACCGCTGGGGCTCATGCGGCAAGGGCGGGCGCGTCTACTTCCACTGGAAGACGATGCTGCTGCCGCGACCGATCGCTGAGTACGTGGTGGTGCACGAGCTGGTGCACCTCCACGAGCCGCACCATACGCCTGCCTTCTGGGCCCGGCTGGAACGCGCCATGCCTGACTACGATCGGCGCAAGGCGTGGCTGGCGAAGCATGGGCGCGATGCCGATACGTTGTAGCGCCGTATCGAGATCGAGAACCACTTCGACTGAGCGCCGAGGTGACCGGTGCAAGGACCAGGGAGGGTCCAGAGATGACTACTGATGCAGTTCACGGAGCCTGGTGCGGGGCGCGAACGTGGCCGACCACCTGCCCGACGTGTTCCGCCGATGTTTTCTTCTTCATGTGCAACTGTGGTTCGAAGGTCTTCTTCGATTCGCTGGGCGACCCCTGGCCGCGCCACGATTGCCACACTTCATGGGCCCGGGCCCTCCCACGCACGACGTCAGCACGGGGAACGACCGTCCAGCTCTCGCCGCACGTGTCGATCACGCGGCCTTCCGCTACGTTCCGAGCTGAGAGCGTCGACCGCTCGGTTGCCCGGGGGGAGCGCCGTAAACGAGAGGCGATTGCCGCCATCAATCCGGTCGGAGGCTCCGTGAAGGAGGTGGTCGGTGTACTGCGCGAGCTCACGAGAAGCCTCGGCGTGATCCGGGCTCTCAAGCTCGAAGACACCAGCATGACGCACGCACTTCTCGGCCCTCTTGGCGGACAGCCGATGGGCAGGATCACGATCCACCAGAGCTCCGAGCCCGGCTATTTCGAGAGCTTCACGTGCTGGATTCCCAGCGAACTCGTCGAGGATCCCCGCCTGAAGCGAGGCCTGACCGTCGTCGCGGTACTGGAAGCGCTTGCGCTCCCCGATGGCAGACGCGTGTGGTTCTGCGATGACTTTCAGCTGGTTGGGTAGGTGCGCCGGCAGAAGGGTTCGGCTGCCTGACGCCGCAAGCGTAAATGCCGCGCCTCGAACTGCCGCGTGGGAGGGCGGCAGAAGATGGATTCAAAAAGTATTAACGTAAGGGGTTAACGCGATCCTATGGGCATGCTACGCTCGTGATCATCTCGTTCAAGAGTAGAAAGCTCGAGAAGTCGTTCAATGAGGGGCGACAGCTCGACGCCAGGCACGGCGCGCTGCGAGCGAAGAAGATCAGGCTACGCATGGCGGAGCTGCGTGCCGTAGAGTGCCTGGCGGACCTCGGGGCTCCGATGAGCCCGCCCGGTCGCTGCCACCAGCTCAAGGGCGAAAAGCCGATCCGGCTGTCCGTCGATCTCGATCACCCCTACCGACTTCTGTTCACGCCCGACCACGATCCGGTCCCGATGCTGGATGACGGCGGGCTGGACTGGTCGATGGTGACCGCGATCAAGATCCTCTCGGTGGAGGACACCCATGAATAGGCAGGCAACGAACAGGTACCTACCCGACTACGCGGTTGCACCGGGGGAGGTGCTCGACGAGTACCTGGAATCTGTTGGCATGAAGCAGGCTGAGCTCGCGGATCGCCTTGGATACTCGAAGAAGACGATCAACGAGATCATCGCCGGGAAGGCGCGGATCACGCCCGAGTGCGCGCTCAAGCTGGAGCGCGTCTTCGGCCGCCCCGCGAGCTTCTGGAACAATCTGGAGTCACAGTTCCAGGATGATCGCGTTCGACTGCGCGAGGCAGAGCAATTCGCCGAGGATGCTGCATGGCTCAAGCGCGTGCCCTATCGCGAGATGGTCAAGCTCGGCTTCGTCGAGCCCGCCGAGGACGTTGGCGGGCGGCTCGATGTCGTGCTGCGCTTCTTCGGCGTCGCGTCCCCGGCGCAGTGGCGCACGATCTGGGAGCGACACCAGGTTGCCTATCGGCAGTCTCAGCGCTTCGAGGCCAATGCGGAGGCCGTCTCCGCATGGCTTCGGCAGGGCGAACTCCAAGCGCAGCAGGTTCCGTGTGGTGAGTTCGACAAGCAGCGCTTTCGCGCCGTGCTCGAGGAACTGCGCGCATTGACGCTGGCCGAGCCGCAGGACTTCGTCCCTGATATCGTGAAAAGGTGTGCGGAAGTCGGTGTGGCGGTGGTGTTCGTCCCGGAGCTCCCGAGGACGCGCGTATCTGGGGCGACTCGCTGGGTCGGCGGCAGGCCCATCATTCAGTTGAGCCTACGCTACAAGACCAACGATCACCTGTGGTTCACGTTCTTCCATGAAGCGGGCCACATTCTGAAGCATGGCCGGAAGCTCGTGTTCCTCGAGGGCAAGGGCATGGATGGAGAACAGGAAGAGGAAGCGAACGCCTTTGCCCGGGACCTGCTTATCCCGCAGCGCGACTGGCGTCGGTTCCTGGCGGCTGGAGACTTCTCGCTCGCATCGATCCGCGATTTCGCAGCAAGGGTCGGCATTGCGGCGGGCATCGTGGTCGGACGACTGCAGCACGAGCAGTTGATCAGTCATGCGGTCGGCAATGGCCTGAAGGTCAAGTACGAGTGGGCCATTCCTGATGCGGAGTGAACGCCAGCGGCCGAGAGGTGGACGAGCGAGCCCGCTGTACGAGTCGGGCGAATCTAGAGAGTATCTAAGGGGGTACGGGGCACTCAGGCCCGATTCCTGTGGGAGCCGCACTCATCAGGCCCTGAGGAACTGCCGCCCATCGATGCTGACGAGACGGTGCCTCACTGGTTGAGCTGGGGGTGCCAAGCTGGAATCGGGCCTCTTGCTGTCGCTGAGTCGGATCCTCGCGGCTGACCCCCTCCGGGACGGGGCCGTGCGTGAGGCTCTGGAGGGATTGCGCCCTCGAGATTGGATCGTGGCTACCCTGTGGGTGGCGCCGTGGGGGTTGGTGGAAGATCGATTCGGGAAAATATTTCAGAAACAGGAAGTTGAGATTACAAGTCGAATCCAGCCGTACCCACCACTTCCCTCCTGCCGACGATTCGTGCGGGGCGTACTCTCCGTCCGGCGGCCTCCCGAGTCGAAGCGCGTGGTTCTCCCACCGCACGCGTTCCGTAC
>JAZBPF010000496.1:0-3675 GCA_036351515.1 Pseudomonadales bacterium
CATGCTGCGCGAGCAGGCCCGGGGCTTCCTCCGGGACCGCTGCGACAGCCGCGCCGTCCGGGCCGTGCTCGAGGGCGACGATCCCTACGACGCCCAGCTGTGGAAGGGCATCGTCGAACTCGGCTGGACGGCCACGACGATCCCGGAGGCCTACGGCGGCATCGGCCTCGGCCATCTCGAACTCTGCGTGATCGCCGAGGAACTCGGCCGGGTGCTCGCGCCCGTGCCGTTCTCCTCCTCCGTCTACCTCGCCACGGAAGCGCTGCTGCTGTTCGGCTCCGAGGCCCAGAAGCAGGCGTACCTGCCGCAGCTCGCCGCCGGCGAGCGCATCGGCACCCTGGCGGTCGGCGAGGGGACCCGCGCCGCCACCCAGCGGAACCTCGAGACGAAGGCGAGCGGCGGGGCCCTGCACGGCACGAAGCTCCCGGTCCCGGACGGCGACGTCGCCGACTTCGCCGTCGTCCTCGCGAAGGATTCGGACAGCGCCGCGTCCCTCTACCTCGTGGACCTCACGGGCGCCGGGGTCACGCGCGAGCCGGTGAAGACCCTGGACCCCACCCGCAGTCACGCCCGCGTCGTCCTCGACGGCGCGCCGGCGGAGGTGCTCGGCGCCCCCGGCGAGGGCTGGAGCCAGCTCGAGCGACTGCAGGACCGGGCCGCCGTGCTCTTCGCCTGGGAACAGGTGGGCGGCGCGGAGGCGGCGCTCTACATGGCCCGCGACTACGCCCTGGGCCGCTACGCCTTCGGCCGGCCGATCGCGTCCTTCCAGGCGATCAAGCACAAGCTCGCGGACATGTACATCGCGCACACGCTGGCGCGCTCGAACTGCTACTACGGGGCCTGGGCCCTCTCGACGGATGCGCCGGAGCTGCCCGTGGCCGCCGCCACGGCCCGCGTCTCCGCGACGGAGGCGTTCCACGAGTGCAGCAAGGAGAACATCCAGACCCACGGGGGCATGGGCTTCACCTGGGAGTTCGACTGCCATCTGTACTACCGTCGCTCGAAGCTCCTGTCCGTGAACCTCGGCGCGCTGCCCCGGTGGAAGGACCGGCTGGTGACGCGCCTGGAACACTCCAACCAGTAACGGGCTCGCTCGAGGAGGACCGACCATGGACTTCAGCGACACCCCCGAGGAAGCGACCTTCCGTCAGGAGGCCCGCGCCTTCCTGGACGCCCACGCGACCCCGAAGGCGCAGGCCCGGCCGCGCAGCGAGAGCGACGGCGAGTTCCTCGCCCGCGCGAAGGCCTGGCAGAAGCTCAAGCAGGAGAACGGCTGGGCCTGCCTGAACTGGCCGAAGGAGTACGGCGGCCGCGGCGCCACGGCCATGGAGCAGATCATCTGGAGCCAGGAGGAGGCGCGCTACGACGTGCCCGTCTCCCCCTTCGCGATCGGCCTCGGCATGTGCGGGCCGACGGTGATCGCCTTCGCCGGCGACGCCCAGAAGGAGCGCTACCTGCCGCGGATGGCCGCCGGCGAGGAGATCTGGTGCCAGCTCTTCTCCGAGCCCGCGGGCGGCTCCGACGTCGCCAATCTGCGCACCCGCGCCGTGAAGGACGGGGACGAGTGGGTCGTCAACGGCCAGAAGATCTGGACCTCCGGCGCCCACTACTGCGACTACGGGATCCTGCTCACGCGTACGGATCCGAGCGTGCCCAAGCACAAGGGCCTGACCATGTTCATCGTGGACATGAAGGCCCCGGGCGTGGAGATCCGCCCGATCCGCCAGGCCTCCGGCGCCTCGGGCTTCAACGAGGTCTACTTCACGGACGTGCGCATCCCCGACGACCACCGCCTCGGCGGCGTGGGGGACGGCTGGAAGGTCTCCATCGTCACGCTCATGAACGAGCGCCTCGCGGTGGGCTCGGCGAGCGGCCCGGACGCCACGGAGCTCCTGCAGCTCGCACAGCGCCTCGAGCTCGACGATGCCCCGGCGATCCGCGACCGCGCCGTGCGCGAGAAGATCGCCGACTGGTACTGCGAGCAGTCGGGGTTGCGCTTCACGAAGCTCCGGGTGCAGTCGGCCCTCTCGCGCGGCGAGACTCCCGGGCCGGAGAACTCGATCACCAAGATCGTCTCGGCGAACAAGCTCCAGGGCATCGGCAGCTTCGGCATGGACCTCATGGACACGGGCGGCGTGCTCGTGGACGAGCAGCCCATGGACGGCCAGTTCCACGGGGCCTGGCTCTCGGCGCCGGGGCTGCGCATCGCCGGCGGCACGGACGAGATCCTCCGGAACATCATCGCCGAGCGGGTGCTCGGCATGCCGGGCGACGTGCGCGTGGACAAGGACGTGCCGTTCACGGAGGTGCCGCAGGGCGGCAAGGGCTGAACGGTCCGCGGCCCCGGCCGTGCGGCCGGGGCCGCGTCAGCTCCGGGGCTCGAGTCGCTCCAGCACGAAGCGCTCGACGGCGGCCCAGTCCTCCGCGGCGGGTCCGGGCACCTGCCGGTTCGTGGAGTTCCGCAGCACCAGCACCTCCGCCCCCGCCTGGCGCAGGCGCGCGATGTTCTCCGGCGAGTCCTCGACGTAGACGTCGGCGCCCACCGCTCCCTTGTCCCGCATGAAGCACAGGTCCCAGTAGGGAATGCCGTGGTGCTCGAGCCATTCCACGGTCTGGGCCACCGCCTCCTGGTGGAACCACTTGATGTAGAGCCGGTGCGTGATGATGCGGATGCGCACGTCCCGCGCCGACAGACGCCGGAGCGCCGCCGGCGCGCCGGGGATGGGCGGCAGGGTCCGGAACAGGTCCCGCTGCTTCACGGCGAAGCGGTGCAGGGCCTCGTAGCCGCCGTAGTCGTCGAGCTTCCATTCGGGAAAGCCGTAGGCGACCTCCCGCGGCAGCGCGTCGGGCGCCACGCCCAGCCACTCCGCGGCGACCTGACGCAACCCCTCGGCGAAGTCCGCCACCACGCCGTCGAGGTCCACGCCGAGCACGAAGCGGGCCCCGTTCACGACGACACCCGTGCCTTCGCGGCGCAGGCGCGCCAGTAGCGGTCGAGCTCCGCGTCGGCCCGCGGCAGGTGGGCGACCGCCGCCGCCACGGCCCGGTCGACCTCGCCCCGCTCCGCCTCGTCGAGATCCGTGGCCAGCGAGGGGCCGAGGAGCGCGGTGATGCCCGGCGGCGCCGGATCGAGGGCCGTGCACAGGCCGAGGAAGTACGCGGCCCGGCGGAAGTCCCGCGGCACCCCCCGGCCCATGCGGAAGGCGTCGGAGGCGGCGAGCGCCGCGCCCGCGTGGCCGGCCTCGGCGGCCGCCACGTGCCAGCGCGCCGCCGCGGCGACGTCGCGGACGCAGGCTCCGTGCTCCGGCTCCGCGTGGAGGTAGAAGTCGCCGACCAGCGCCTGGGCCGCCGCGAAGCCGCCGTGGGCACCGCGCAGGGCCCACACGAAGGCCGCGGCCGGGTCCTGCGGGAAGGGGGGACGTCCCCGCAGCAGCGCCGTCGCGAGTGCCGCGCAGGCGGGAGCGTGGCCGCGGCGCGCGAGCGCGGTCAGCGCTCCGGGGAGCTCGGAACCGACCCCGGCCTCCCAGGCGGCGTACAGACGGCCGAAGGCGGCGTCTTCGCCCGCGTCGCTGTCGGTCTCCATCGGCGCTCCGGTTCCCTCGCGGTGGCGGCGCCAGCATGCCGCGGGGGACGCGACGGGGCCAGGGGCGCCGCCGCCCCGAGGGGCCCGGGCCG
>JAZBPF010000497.1:0-4792 GCA_036351515.1 Pseudomonadales bacterium
ACCAGGGCGAGCTCACGGCGCGCATCAACATCCGCCCGAACATCTTCCAGGGGGAGCACGTGGCGGCGCTCGGGCTCACGAAGGGCTTCGGCGACGACTGGCTGCGCCTCGTGGGCTACAAGGGCTGGGTCGACGGGATCATGGGCAACTCGACGGCCATGTTCTTCTACGACTACGACCACGACCCGGGCAACCGCGGTCGCCTGCGCCCACCCATGCTGCCCGAGGCGGAGGAGGGCGTGGCCTTCTCCATGACGCCCTCGGACCACTACACCGAGAAGCCGCCGGGCAACATGGAGAAGCTCATCGAGCAGTGGCTGCCCACGGGCGTCCCGCCCCACGTCCACGCCATCGGGACCCTCGGCAACCGGATCCTGCTCGACATCTACGAGCGCGTGCTCGAGCGCCACGACCTGGTCGACTCGGACCATCGCTGGCGCGTGATCCATGCGCAGGTCGTGCATCCGGACGACATGCCGCGCTTCGGCGAGCTGAACCTCGTCGCGGAAGTGAACCCGTATCACGTGTCCGACGACATGCGCTGGATGAAGGAGCGTATCGGACCGGTCCGCTCCATCGGGGCGTATGCGTTCCGCGACCTGAAGGAGTCCGGCGCGGTGCTGGTGTTCGGCAGCGACTCGCCGGGTACCAACGCGGCCCGCTACTACCTGAACCCGATCTATGGCCTCTACGCGGCGGTCACGCGCCAGACGCTCACCGGCGAGCCCGCCGAGGGCTGGTTCCCGGACCAGCGCCTGACCATCGAGGAGGCGATCGAGGCCTACACGAAGAACCCCGCCTGGGCGTCCTTCGAGGAGGAGCTGAAGGGCACGCTCACGCCGGGCAAGCTCGCGGACCTCGCGGTCTTCGACACGGACCTCGTGGAGGCCGGGCACGAGGATCCCGCACGGATCCTCGAGGCGAAGGTGCTCTACACCATCGTCGGCGGGCGCATCGTCCACGAGGGCTGAGTGCCGAACGGTCCCGGCCCGCCGACCCGCCCGCTGGCGGGCGGCGGGCGGGCCCGGTAGGGTGCTCTTCGCGACCCCGGCGGACCGGGACGCACCGGCCTGCCCGCCGCAGCCGGCGCAATGCGTCCGGATCCTTCCCGCTCCCGAACCCCGTCGGTGCGCGCGCCCCCGCAGTGGACGAGGAGCCCGAGCATGCAGGAAGGGGACCCGCAGCCGCCCGAGGCACCCGCCGGCCGCCGGCGCATGGAGGTGCACCCGGTCGTCTTCGGGGTCTCCGCGGCGCTCGTGCTCGGCTTCTCCCTCTACGGGTCCCTCGCGACCGACAACGCGGCACTGGTGTTCTCGGCCGTGCAGGCCTGGGTGGTGGACACCTTCGGCTGGTTCTACGTGCTGTCGGTGGCGCTGTTCCTGGTCTTCGCGGTGGCCCTGGCGGTGTCGCGCTTCGGAGACGTCAAGCTCGGTCCCGACGACGCGGAGCCCGACTTCGGCTACCGCGGCTGGTTCGCCATGCTGTTCAGCGCGGGCATGGGCATCGGCCTGATGTTCTTCGGCGTCGCCGAGCCCCTCATCCACTTCGGCGCGCCCCCCGGCGACACGGCCGTCGGCGGTACGGTGGAGGCGGCGCGCGAGGCCATGCGCGTCACCTTCCTGCACTGGGGCATCCACGCCTGGGCGATCTACATCGTGGTGGGGCTCGCGCTCGCCTACTTCGCCTTCCGTCACAACCTGCCGCTCACGATCCGCAGCGCCCTCTATCCGGTGATCGGTGAGCGCATCCACGGCCCGATCGGCGACGCGGTGGACGTCTTCGCGGTGATCGGCACGCTCTTCGGCGTGGCCACCTCCCTCGGCTTCGGGGCCCTGCAGGTGAACGCGGGGCTGAACTACCTCTTCGGCGTGGAGGTGAGCGCCGGGGTGCAGCTCGTGCTCATCGCGGTGATCACGGCACTCGCGACGCTCTCCGTGGTCGCGGGCCTCGACGCGGGCATCCGTCGGCTCTCGGAGCTGAATCTCGTGCTCGCCGTGGCGCTCCTGACCTTCGTGCTCGTGGCCGGGCCGACCGTCTTCCTGCTCCAGGCGTACCTGCAGAACACGGGCAGCTACCTCTCGGAGATCGTCGATCTCACCTTCCGCCAGTTCGCCTGGGAGCCGACGGACTGGATGGGCAGCTGGACCCTCTTCTACTGGGGCTGGTGGATCGCCTGGGCGCCCTTCGTGGGCATGTTCATCGCGCGCATCTCCCGCGGCCGGACCATCCGCGAGTTCGTCGTCGGCGTGATCGCCGTGCCCTCGCTCTTCACCTTCCTGTGGATGACGGTCTTCGGGGACACGGCGATCCGCGCCGTGCTCCAGGGGCAGGCGACGGAGCTGCTCGTGCTCGTGGACGAGAACGTGCCGCTCGCGCTCTTCGCCTTCCTCGAGCAGCTGCCCTTCTCCACCCTCACCTCGCTGGTCGCGACCGTGCTGGTGGTGACCTTCTTCGTGACCTCCTCGGACTCGGGGTCCCTCGTGATCGACATGATCACCTCCGGGGGCGCCGAGGATCCGCCGGTGTGGCAGCGCGTCTTCTGGGCGGTGACCCAGGGCGTGGTGGCGGCGGTGCTGCTCCTGGCCGGGGGACTCGGTGCGCTGCAGACGGCGGCGATCGCGAGCGGCCTGCCCTTCGCGGCGGTGATGCTCGTGATCTGCCTCGGGCTGCTCACGGCCCTGCGCCGGGAGCACGAGGGACGCGCACGGCTCCAGCAGCCGGCGCTGCCCGTGGCCCTCGGGGGCCACGACTGGCGCAAGCGCCTCGGCCACCTCGTCCGTCGGCACGACCACGGCACGGCGCAGCGCTTCCTCGGGACGGTGGTCGCTCCGGCGCTCGGGAAGGTGGCGGAGGAGCTCGGGCGGCACGGCGTGGAGGCCACGGTGGAGCGGGAACCCGACGCCGTGACCCTGCGCATCGAGGAGGCCACCGGCGACGGCTTCGTCTACGGCGTGCGCCTGCGGAGCTACCGGACCGTCACCTTCGCCTTCGTGGAGACCCCGGCGCAGGAGGCCCGCAGCCGGCACTGGTACGCGGAGGCCTGGTGCAGCGCCACGGGGGAGAGCTACGACGTGCTCGGTCTCGCCCAGGAACAGCTCATCGACGACCTGCTCGCCCACTACTCGCGCTGGGTCGCGGCGCGCACCCATCCGCTCGCGTCGCCCCGGGGCGCCGCCTGAGTCAGGCCCGCCGCGGAGGCGGATGGCGCTCCAGGGCCGGGCCGAGGGCCTCCTTCAGGGGATCCAGCCAGGGCTCGAAGTGCTCCCAGTCCTCGACGCCCGCGCGGTAGAGGGGCCGGCGCACCTGCTCCGAGCTCGCCGTGCGCACGACGCGCTCCGTGCGGTGGAACGCGAGGCAGGCCTCCTCGAAGGGCAGGCCGCAGAAGTCGAGGAGCCGCCGCACCTGGCCCTCGAGGTCCTCGACCACGTCCTCGTGCATCACCCGCAGCACCTGGCCGGGCAGGACCCGGTCCCAGTGGTCCATGAGCGCGACGTAGTCGCGGTAGTAGCGGCCGAGATCGCCGAGGTCGTAGGTGAACTCCTGGCCCTCGGCGAAGAGCTGCTTGAAGCCGCTCGTGCAGCAGGCGAGGGGATGCCGGCGGGCGTCGACGATCCTCGCGTTCGGCAGCATGAGCTTGATCAGCCCGACGTGGCGGAAGTTGTTCGGCATCTTGTCGGTGAAGAAGGGCGCGGAGCCGCGGTGGATGCGCGTGTCGCGCAGATACGCCTCGCCGAAGGCGCGGAGCTCCTCCCCGTCGAGGTCGCGGAGGATCCCGGGATAGGCGCCCGCGCCGTCCCCGGGACCGCGGCGCCGGAGCTGCTGCACCAGCGAGAGGACGTTGGGGAGCTCCAGGGTCCCGTCGACTTGGCTGTGGGACGCCAGGATCTGCTCGAGCAGCGTCGAGCCCGCGCGGGGCAGGCCCACGATGAAGATCGGGTCGGGCGCCGGGCAGCCCGCTCCGGCGTGCGCGGCGAAGAGCTCCGGCGTGCAGACCTCCGCGGTACGGGCGAGCTCCTCGGACATGCGCTCGGCGTCGTAGCGACTCTCCGCCCGCTGGATCCGGTTCCCGGCGGCGTAGTGGCGGAAGGCGGTCTCGTACGCGCCCTGGTCCTCGTGGGCCTTGCCGAGGGCGAAGTGCAGGTAGCTGCGATCCTGCGCCGTGAGGTTCGGGTCCGCCTCCAGCGCGTGCATGCGGGCGAGCTCGTCCGTCGGGAAGCGATAGGTCTTCAGGTTCGCGAGCGAGTACCACGCCTCCGCGTGGGCCGGGCGGCTGTCGAGTGCCGCGTGATAGGCCTCCACAGCGGCGTCGCTGCGGCCGCAGGTCTTCAGGGCGTGGCCCTTCGAAGTGAGCGTGACGGGGTCGCCCGGGAGCGCCTCGAGGATCGCGTCGAAGGCCGTGAGCGCGGTCTCGTAGTGCCCCGTCTGCATGCACTCGATGGCATGGATCGACTGGAACTGGGGGTTGTCCGGGTCCCGCGCGAGCAGGGCGCGCGCCTCCTCGAGGGCGCGCTCGAACTTCTGCCGCTTGCGCAGGACCTGCACGAGGTCGATGTGCGCGCCGACGTGCTCGGGCTCGAGCTTCCGGGCGCTCTCGAGGAGGAACTCGGCGTCGTCGAGGGCCCCGAGGCGGACGCCGATGTCCGCGAGCAGGCGCATGCCCTCGACGTGCTTCGGGGCCTGCTGCAGGAAGCGGCGACAGAGCGCCTCGGCCTTGAGCAGCTTGCCCTGGGCGAGGAGGTCCGTGACCGCCACGAGGGGCTTCGGCAGTCGACGCAGGTGCGCGAGCTGGGCG
>JAZBPF010000498.1:0-3715 GCA_036351515.1 Pseudomonadales bacterium
AGGCTCGGCTTCATGCTTCGATCATACTGAGGCCGTCGTCGCGGGCACAATCGGCCCGAAGCCTGCATGTCGAAACGCGACGGGCGGGTGCCGGGAGCGGATCCGCGGCAGGATCGCGCGGGCTCCGGCGGCGCGGATCAGAGACGGAAACCCTCGCCGAGGTAGACCCGGCGCACGCGCTCGTCGGCCAGGACCTCGCTCGGCGCCCCCTCGGCGATGATGCTGCCGGAGGCGACGATCGAGGCCGTGTCGCAGATGTCGAGCGTCTCGCGCACGTTGTGGTCCGTGATCAGCACGCCGATGCCGCGCGCCTTCAGATGGCGGACGATGGCCTTGATCTCCGTGACGGAGATCGGATCGACACCGGCGAAGGGCTCGTCGAGGAGGACGAAGGCGGGCTCCATGGCCAGCGCCCGCGCGATCTCCGTGCGGCGCCGCTCGCCGCCGGAGAGGCTGCCGCCGGGGCGGCGACGTCGGTCGGAGAGGGAGAACTCCTCGAGCAGGGCGTCGCAGCGCTCCCGGCGTGCGGGGAAGTCGAGGTCCCGGCGCGTTTCCAGGATGGCGAGCACGTTCTCCTCGACGGTCATCTTGCGGAAGACGCTCGCTTCCTGGGGGAGGTAGCCGATGCCCAGGCGCGCCCGCACGTGCATGGGGCGGTGCGTGAGGTCGGCCTCGTCGAGGTGGATGGAGCCCGCGTCGGGCCGCACGAGGCCGACGATCATGTAGAAGGTGGTGGTCTTGCCGGCGCCGTTCGGGCCGAGGAGCCCCACGACCTGGCCGCTCTCGACGGTCAGCGACACGTCCTGGACCACGGCGGTGCCCCGGTAGGACTTGCGCAGGCCGACGACCGCGAGCCGCGCCACGGTCAGCGCTCCGCGCCTGCGCGGGAGGGGCCGGAGGAAGGCCTCACCGCGGGTCGGGCCCCGTCCCGGGTTCGGCGGTACCGGGGTCGGGGGGAACGGCTGCAGGGGGCCCGGCGTCGCTCGTTCCGTCTTCCTCGCTTCCGGCCTCCTCGGCGGCGGCTTCCTCCCGCAGCCGCGAAGGCTCGATCACCATGCGCACCGGAGCCCCGCTGCGCCCGGCCTCGGCGGCGACCTTGCGCGTGCGCAGGTCGTAGGAGATGCGGTCGCCCTCGAAACGGTCCTCGGCCTGCTCCAGGCGCGCGTCGCCGGACAGCTCGATGGTCTCGGTGGTGGTGTCGTAGACGATGGTCTCCGCGCTGGCGCGCACGGGCTGCTCGCCCTCCCGGGGAATCTGCCGGTAACGCGCAGGCTCGCCGTCCTCCGCGCCCTCGGCGGTGATGCGCGTCACGCGAGCGCGGTCCGTCTGGATCTCCAGCCGGTCCGCGGTCACGCGGAGCGTGCCCTGATCCAGGCGCACGGAGCCCGAGTACACGGCGCGACCGGTCGCGTCGTCGAGTTCGGCGCGGTCGGCTTCGATCTCGATGGGCTGCTCGCGGTCCTCGGGCAGGGCGGCTACGCCGCAGGGCAGGGCCAGCGCGGCGAGGAGGAGCGCGTGGGGCAGGGAGGGCTTCATCGAATGGTCCCCGGGAGCAGTGTGGAGCGCACCCGTTCGGAGGCGCTCGACGCGAGCACGAAGCGTCCCTGCGCCAGGTCGGCCTCCAGCCGTGCTGCGGTGGTCCGCCCCTCGAGCGTGCGGATCATAACAGGTCGGTTGGTGACGGCGTATTCGCGCCCCGGGTAGAGGGTCAGGCGGCTCGTGGCGAGTTCGACCCCCTCGCCGCTCGGGCGCGGGCGCTGGACGCGAACCTCCTCCTCGAGCACCACCGTCTCCTCGCGGACCTCGCCGGCGGCGAGGGTCGGGGCCGGCGCCTCGAGGAGCCGCGTCGTGCCGATGATCCGACCCTGGCGGGCGGAGACGCGCCAGGGGGGCTGGCCCGGGTCGTAGAGCGTGAGCACCGGCTCCGCCAGCAGCGTGTGGGCCGCCTCCGGGTAGTGCGTGATCTCGCTCGCCCGCAGCCGGTAGTGCAGGGAGCCGTCCGGCCGGAACTGCGTGATCTCGGCGCTGCGCATGACGAGATCCGGCACTCCGAGCTCCGTGGGCGTCTCTGCGGTCTCGTCCGGGGGCGTGCTGCCGGGTTCGAGGCCCTCGCGGATGCTCAGGGCGAGGACGAGCAGGGCTCCCGCGACGAGGAGCAGCCAGGGCGTCCGGTTCACGGCGCCCCTCCGGACCCTGCCCGGGCGGTCGTGCGCGTGCGCCGGGCCGGAGTAGCCGGAGCGGGGACGATCAGGAGAGCGCGTTCGGGCACGGGGACTCCCTGCGTGGAGGGCTCAGGCGCCACGGTAGAGGAGGACGTTGTAGCCGATCCAGGCGGAGAGGAGCACCAGGCCCTCGAAGCGGTTGATCAGCGGACGGCCGGCGACCCCGTAGGCGAAGAGGGCGAGGAGCAGTGTGAGGCCGAGCATGGTCGCGAAGTCCCGCCAGAGCACCTCGGTCCCGAGGGCGACCGGTGCGAGCAGGCCGGGGACGGACATGACGGCGAGGATGTTGAGGATGTTCGAGCCGACGACGTTGCCGATGGCGATGTCCGTGTGGCCCTTCAGCGCCGAGCCGACCGTGGCCGCGAGTTCCGGCAGGCTCGTGCCGACGGCGATGATGGTCAGCCCGATCACGAGTTCGCTCACGCCGAGCGCCTGCGCCACGGTGGTGGCCGCCCAGACGATGAGCTCCGCGGACCCGAGCAGTACCAGCAGGCCCGAGCACAGCCACCAGAGCGCCGGACCGCGCTCCAGGTCCGGGATCTCCTCGAGGTTCTCGAGCTCCGGATGCGGACCGCCGTCGCCGCGCCGGTGGGTGTGGTACAGGCGCGCCACGAGCGTGGCGAGCATGGCCAGCAGGAAGGCGCCCTCGATCCGCCCGAGCTCCAGATCCAGGAGCGTGAGCAGCGCAGCGCCCGTGGTCGCCAGCAGCCAGGGCATCTCCTCGCGCAGCACAGAGCTCGCGAAGGGCAGGGGCACGAGCAGGGCCGTGAAGCCGAGCACGAGGCCGATGTTCGTGATGTTCGAACCGAGAGCGTTGCCGATCGCGAGCAGCGGGGTGCCCTCGGAGGCCGCGGCCACGGCCACGAGGATCTCCGGGGCGGAGGTCCCGAGGGAGACGATCGTCAGGCCGACCAGGAGCGGCGACAGGCCGAGATTGCACGCGGTCGCGGCCGCCCCGTTGAGGAAGCGGTCCGCGCTCCACACGAGCGTCACGAAGCCGAGGATCAGCGTGACGGCCGCGAGCCACATGGTGCATCCGGTTCCGCTTGCGCGAGAGCGTGGTGGGGCATGGTCGGGAACGGGGCCGTTGGGGCGCGGGCCCCGGAATGCGAAGCCGGACATTTGAAGGGCCTGGCGCCCCCTTTGCAAGGCGGCACGGTCCGTGACGGCGAAGGGGTCCCGGAGCCGGTCGACGGGAAGGGGCGCGCCCGGGTCCTGCGGGCGGGCGCGCCGCCGAACGCCGGGAGGTGGCCCTGCGGAGGACGGGGGCTGTATCCTGTGCCCCCCGACCGGGTCGGTCCCGGCGTCCACCCCCACGGGAGTCCGCGCGCGTGTTTCCTCGTCCTCCAGCCGCCCCCCGCGGCCGCTCCGCGACGCAGGGCCTGTGCGCGCTCGTCGCCCTGCTCCTGCTTCCCCTCCTCGCCCTCGCCAGCGAGGACCCCCTCGCCGAGTTCTGGCCCACCGCCGAGGGCCTCCGCTTCGACTACGACTAC
>JAZBPF010000499.1:0-3698 GCA_036351515.1 Pseudomonadales bacterium
CCACATCTACCCCTGAGCCGGCTGCACGGCGCTGCGGCATCTCTCCCCGCCACCGCTCGAGCAGGGGCACAGCGCCTGATGGTCCCTGTGGCGCCGCTCGAGCGAAGGGGGTAGGGTCGGAAGAACGTTCCGGTCGCGACCGGCCCGGACGATCGGGGTCCGGCGCAGCCGACAGGTCATGGCGCTGCGCGCCGGAACGGGAGCCGGCCACGAGATCCGCCGCCCGCCCGGGCTGACGGGCCCGTGGACCGGACGACGCAGAGGCCGAAGGCATCGGCCCGCACACGAACAGGACGACAGTCCAGCGGCGTTCCGTCCGGGGAGACGGAGCCCGAAACACCGGGGAGGGTGTCCCATGTCGAAACTCGTCGAGATGAACCGCCGTGGTTTTCTGAAGTCCGTGGGCATGGCGGCCCTGGCCGGTGGTGCGGGCGGCGGCAGCCTACTCGCGTCCCCGGGTGCCGCGGCCGCGGAGATGCAGCGCCGCGGCACCATCGACTTCGACGAGATCTACGATCGCGTCGGCTCGAACTGCTACAAGTGGGACGCCCAGATCGCGAAGTTCGGTGACGAGTACTTCGACATCGGCATGGGCATCGCCGACATGGACTTCCGCGTCGCGCCCGCCATCACGGACGCGCTGAAGCAGCGCGTCGCGCACGAGAACTGGGGCTACATGCACAACCAGGACGGCCTGAAGGAGGCCGCCGCCGCCTGGAGTGCCGAGCGCCACGGGGTCGAGGTGGATCCGTCCTCGCTGCAGATCGCCGCGGGCGTGCATCCCGGCCTCATCGCGGCGCTGCACGCGATCTCGCCGCCGGGTTCGAAGGTGCTGCTCATGACGCCGACCTACAACGGCTTCTACGGCGACCTCACCTGGACGCGCACGCTCGCGAACGAGAGCCCGCTCTACAAGGACCGCAACGGGGTGTACCACGTCGACTGGGACGACCTCGAGGCGCGCATGACGCCCGACACGCACGCCATGCTGCTGTGCAATCCGCAGAATCCCACGGGCAACTGCTGGTCGAAGGAGGATCTGCTGCGCATCGGGGAGCTGTGCCTGAAGCACGAGATCGTGGTGCTCGCCGACGAGATCCACTGCGACTTCGTCATGAAGGGGCAGACCTACACGCCCTTCGCGAGCCTCGGCGAGCAGGACATCGTCGACAACAGCCTCACCTTCAAGGCCATCAGCAAGACCTTCAGCCTCGCGGGTATGAAGAACGCCTACTGGTTCTCGACCAACCCCGTGCTCACGGAGCGGGTGAAGAAGTGGCACCGGGCCGACATCAACACGCTCGGGGTGGTCGCCAACGAGGCCGCCTACCGGGAGGGCGCGCCCTGGTTCGACCAGCTCCTCGGCTACATCGACGGCAACCACGAGTTCGCCGAGACCTTCATCGCCGAGCGCATCCCGAAGATGAAGTACAAGAAGGCACAGGGCACCTATCTGGCCTGGGTCGACCTCTCCGACGTCATGAGCGCTCTGGGGGCCCAGGACATGGCCGCTCGCGAGGGCGCCGAGAGCGCGGAACACTGGTTCGAGCGCTGGCTGGTCATGAACACCGGGGTGCAGCTCAATCCCGGCATCGACTACGGCCCCAACGGCGCGGGCCACATGCGCATGAACCTCGGTACGCCGCGGCCGCTCATCGAGGAAGCGCTGAAGCGCATGGAACGCACCTTCGCTTCGGTCTGACCTTCCGCCGCGGCTCCATCGTCCGGGGCGAAGTGTCTCGGGACGGGACCGGAGGGGCGGATACGGGTGACGAGGCGGGGCCGCCTCCTGGTTACCCCGGACGTCGGAACGGCACGGGCCCCGCCCAGCGGCGGGGCCCGTTCGTTTCAGCGCCCGCGGCGCGCCGGAACCGTCGCGTGGGCCAGGCGCGCTTCCGCCTCCCGCTTCTGGACGATCGCCGCCGTCAGGACCGCGCCGAACTTGAGTAGCGCCAGCGTCACGATGATGAAGTTCATGGAGTGCTCCTTCCTGGAAACCTCCCGAACGGGCCGGGAAGAGGTGGAGCCCGTGTTTCCCGGCAGACTGGACAGAGTCTGAACAGGAGCGCGCACGCTAGCACTTGTCATGGACAAATCAATGACAAGATCGCGACAATCCGCTCCGGCCGACGGGCGGCCGGCGCCCGATCCGGCGGACTGGCGGCTCGCAACGGGATGCGGAGCAGAGCACCCCGGACAAGAGCTGGACATCCCGGGGAGTGGGTACCCCCCGCCCCGAAGCCCCTTGCCCGTCGCCCCGCCTCCGACCGGCCCGAGGGGACGGCGGTGGCGGTCGGTGCTGTGTGCGTGCCTGATGCTCGGCGCGTACCCGACCGATCCGCTCGGTGCGCTGGCGGACCCGACCCCGGACCTCGAAGCGTGGCGAGAGGGCTTCCGCAGCGTCGGCCCACGCACCTTCGACCGCGGCGGCGAAGTCGGGCGACGGTTCCACCTCGACGCGGCTGCCTGGCTGGAGATGGCGACCATCGCCCGCACGGGGCCGGTCCGCTCCCTGCCCGTGTCCCTGCGGCCGGAGGTCGCGGACACGGAGCTGCGCCTGCCGGACGGCAACGCGCGCTTCGCCGCCTACGTGGCGCAGGATCCCTACGTGGACGCGGCGATCGTGGTCCATCGAGGGCAGATCGTGTTCGAGGCCTACCCCCGCATGGAGCCCTGGCAGCGCCACTTCGCCTGGTCCGTGAGCAAGGTGCTGGCGTCGACCGCCCTCGGCGCCCTCGTCGGGAAGGGCGAGCTGGACCCGGAGCGGGACGTCACCGCCTGGCTCCCCGAACTCGCCGGGACCGCCTGGGCCGGAACCTCCCTGCGCGACGTCGCGAACATGGCCTCGGGCATCGACTGCCTGGACGCCGACGGCTACCAGACCCCCACGACCTGCATCTACCGCCTCGAGGAGGCGCTGGGGATCACCGCGCCCACGGGCTACGACGGCGGTCTCCTCGCCCACCTGCAAGCCATGACGCGCCGCGGACCGGCGGGAGTGCGCAACGAATACGTCTCCGCGAACACCGTGGTCCTCGGGCTCGTACTCGAAGCGGTCACGGGCCAGCCCTTCGCCCGGGCCGTGCAGGACCTGCTCTGGGGCCCCATGGGCGCGGAGGCCGACGGCCTGATGGCGATCTCGACCGAAGGCTTCGCCTACACGAGCAGCGGACTCCACCTGCGGCTGCGCGATCTCGCGCGCTTCGGTGCCCTCTACACGCAGCCGGAGATCTCCGGCGTCCTCGACGCCGCCTTCCTCGCCGACCTGCGGGGCCCGGAAGGCATCGCCCTCGACGAGGCGCAGCGCACCCGTCTGGCCGAGGACTTTCCCGACGACGTGCCGGTGCGCGCCGCCTGGCAGTGGGACCTCGTCTGGGAGGACGGCGCGCTCTACAAGGGCGGCTACTCCGGGCAGGGGCTGTATGTCGATCCGGCCCGCGAGCTCGTGATCGCCTGGTTCGGGACCGGCGAGGACTACGGCGCACGCCGGAACGTGCTGCGCTCCGTCGCGCGGCAGCTCGCGAACTCGGGACTCTTCGATCCGGACTGATCGGTCGCGATCCACGCGGAAGGCATGGCCCCGGCAGCCCCGGAACCTGATCCACGTCATGAAGTCACTCATGCCTTCGGGGCAACCTCCGGGACGCGGAAGGCGGACCGGCAGGAAGAGCCGACCCTCCGACCCCTTTTCCTCGACC
>JAZBPF010000500.1:0-2710 GCA_036351515.1 Pseudomonadales bacterium
CCCGCGCCCGTGCGGGGGACCCGTCCGTTCCCTGCAGGATCCGGTGGCACGGCGCCCGGAGCATTGTCCGGGATCAACGGATGGGACGAGGCGAGGCGCTCAGGCGCGCCGCAGGAGACGCACCCCGGCGAGCAGGATCACGGCCCCGAGGATCGCGATGCCCAGGCTGCGCAGGTCGAAGCCCCGGACCGTGCCCCAGCCGAGTTGCGTTCCGACCCAGCCGCCGATCACCGCGCCGAGAATGCCGATGACCATCGTGATCACGAGGCCGCCGGGATCCCGGCCGGGCATGACCAGCCGCGCGAGGGCGCCGGCGATCAGGCCGAAGACGATCCAGGCGAGGATGCCCACGACCTTCAGGCCTCGACGGGCGCGCGGCCGGTCATGCGGGCGAGTTCCTCGGAGCTGATGCCGACCTTCGCCACCACCTCTGGGTCCATCTCCTCCTCGCCGAAGTCGCGGACCATGGTGGAGAACTCGAGGAGGATGTTCTCCGGCGCCTTCATGTAGATGGAGGTGCAGAAACCGTGCGGGATCGGATCGGAGACCTGGTGCCCCTTCGCGCGGATGCGGTCGCGCATGGCCAGAAGCGCCGCCTCGTCCTCCACGTTCAGGGCGATGTGCTGGAGCGTGCCCCAGGCCACGGCGTCGCCGCCCCAGCTCGGGTAGGTCAGGCCCTGCACCGGCTCGCGCTCGTCCGCATCGGCGGTCTGCACGAAGGAGAAGCAGCAGTCGTCGTTCAGGCGCAGGAAGGCGTGGATCGCGCCCTCCACCCCGTGCATCCAGAACAGCCCCTTGAGCTCGAGGCCGACCACGTCCGTGAAGAACTCGAGCTGGGCCTTCATGTCCCGGGTGCAGTAGGCCACGTGATTGACACCGTTCGGTGCGACCATCCGCCGTCTCCTCTCCAGCGCCTCCAGGGGATCGGGCCGAGTATGGGAAGGGGCCCGGAGCCGCGCAAGCCGACGCACGGATGCCCCGCCGTCTTCGCCGGCGGACGGGAGGAGCACTGCCGACTATGCTAGGGGCGGATCCACGGCATGGAGAGGCGCCATGAGCGTCAGCGGAATCGTCTTCCTGGTGATCGTGGCCCTCCTCGTGGTGGGCACGATCGTCGTCTACAACCGCCTCGTGGCGCTGAAGAACCGCTTCGAGAACGCCTTCGCGCAGATCGAGGTGCAGCTCAAGCGGCGCTACGACCTGATCCCGAACCTCGTGGAGACGGCCAAGGGCTACCTCAGTCACGAGCGCGAGACCCTCGAGGCCGTCGTCAACGCCCGCAACCAGGCCGCCGCGGCCCTGCAGCAGGCGGCCCGGGACCCCGGCGCGGCCGACGCCATGAAGAAGCTGGAAGGGGGCGAGGCGGCCCTCGCCGGCGCCCTCGGGCGCCTCAACGTGGTCGTCGAGCAGTATCCGGACCTGAAGGCCAACGAGAACATGATGCAGCTCTCGGAGGAGCTCACGAGCACCGAGAACCGCGTCGCCTTCGCCCGCCAGGCCTTCAACGACGCGGTCATGCGCTACAACACCTACAAGCAGAGCTTCCCGCCGAACGTCGTCGCCGGCTTCTTCGGCCACGGCAAGGACGCGAGCCTGCTGGAGTTCGCGGATTCCGCGCAGATCCAGGCGGCCCCGAAGGTCTCCTTCGGCTGACCCGGAAGGCCGGGGGCGCGGCCCGCGCCGCGCCCCCGGCCCGCACCGCGAGCGGAGCCCCATGACCGCGACCATCGACTTCTTCCAGGCGCAGGCCGACGCGCACCGCAGCACGTTGCGCCTCGTGGGCCTGTTCCTCCTGGCCGTGGTCGCCATGATCGTGCTCACGGTGCTCGTGGTGGCGGGCGCCATCGCCTGGGGCGCGCCCCCCACGGGCGTCCTCAGCTGGCAGAAGCTCTTCGCGGCCCTCTCCACGAACCTCGTCCTCGGCATCGGCGGCGCCGTGCTCGCGGTCGTGGGCATCGCCAGCGCCTTCCGGCTCCTGTCCCTCTCGAAGGGGGGCCGGGTGATCGCCGAGAGCCTCGGCGGGCGCCTCGTGCCCCCGAACACGAACGATCCGGACGAGCGGCGCCTGCTCAACGTGGTCGAGGAGATGGCCATCGCCTCGGGGTTGCCGGTCCCGCCCGTCTACGTGCTCGACGAGGACGGCATCAACGCCTTCGCCGCGGGCTACGGGCCCGACGACGCGGTGCTCGGCGTCACCCGCGGGACCGTCGAGCTGCTGGACCGGGCGGAGCTCCAGGGCGTGGTCGGCCACGAGTTCAGCCACGTCCTGAACGGCGACATGCGCCTGAACATCAAGCTCATGTCGGTACTCTTCGGCATCCTGGTCATCGGCATCGTGGGCCGCAGCCTCGTGGGGGGCCGGCGCGCCTCGAGCTCGCGCTCCTCCCGGGGCAGCGGCACGGCCCAGGTGGCCGTCGTCGGCCTCGCCCTCATGCTCGTGGGCTACGTGGGCACCTTCTTCGGCAACCTCATCAAGGCGGCGGTCAGCCGCCAGCGGGAGTTCCTCGCGGACGCCTCCGCCGTGCAGTTCACCCGGGATCCCACGGGCATCGCCGGCGCGCTCCGGAAGATCGGGGGCATCGGCGAGGGCTCGCGGGTGCACGGGGGCACCGCCGAGGAGATGAGCCACATGTTCTTCGCCCAGGCGGTCACGAGCCTCTTCGGGCGCATGCTGGCGACCCATCCGCCCCTGGACGCGCGGATCCGCGCC
>JAZBPF010000501.1:0-4053 GCA_036351515.1 Pseudomonadales bacterium
CGAGGCGCGCGTCGCCCAGGCCCGCGAGGCCGTGCAGGCGGCCCGCGCCCGCCGCGACGACGCCGCGCGGACCGCCGAGCGCATGGCCGAACTGCTCGAGCGCGGCGCCGTGTCCGTGGCCGAGAACGACCGGGCGCAGGCGGCCCTCGAGGTCGCCGCCGCGGAACTCCAGCGCGCCGCCGACGCCGTCGACGAGGCCGAGACGGCCCGTTCCTTCGCCCGCATCGAGGCGCCGCTCGCGGGCCGGCTCGTGGACCGCTTCGTCGATCCCGGCGACACGGTCGCCCCGGGCGTGCCCATGGCGCGTCTCTACGATCCGGATCGGCTGCGCCTCGAGGCCGACGTGCGCGAGTCCCTCGCGGAGCTGCTGCGTGAACTGGAGATGCTCGACGTGCGCATCGACGCCCTGGACCGCACGGTCTCCGGCCGCGTGGAGGAGATCGTGCCGTCGGCCGATCCGGGCTCGCGCACCTTCGTGGTCAAGGTGGGCCTGCCCGCGGATCCCGCCCTGTTCCCGGGCATGTTCGGCCGTCTCGCGATCCCCGTCGGCGAGGAGCGCGTGTTCCTCGTCCCCGAGGCCGCCGTGCGCCGCGTGGGCCAGCTCGAGTTCGTGCAGGTGCCGGGCGACGAGGGCACGGAGCGCCGCTACGTGCGCACCGGGGGCGTCACCTCCGACGGACTGATCGAGGTGCGTGCGGGGCTCGAGGCGGGCGAGCAGGTGCTCGTTCCCTGATTGCCTGGAAGTCTTCGCCGCCCCTGTGGGAGCCAGCTTCAGCGGCGACTGTCTCTAGTGCCCAACGTGTCAGTCGCCGCTGAAGCTGGCTCCCACAGGGGGCATCGCGACCTGCGAGCGATTCGGCAGACCCCGAAAAGAAACGGGGCGCCGAAGCGCCCCGTTCCGTACTGCCTGGATGGGGGGAGGTTCAGCCGCCCCGCATCGCGTAGCGCAGGGACATGCCCCAGATCCGCGGTTCCGTGAGGAAGTAGTTGCGGAAGAAGCCAGAGGTGTCCGACGTCAGGTAGTGGCCGGTGATGTTGTTCGAGTCCTGGATGTTTCGGATCCAGGCGCGCACCTGCCAGTGGCCGTCGAAGCTCTCGTAGATCAGCGACGCGTTGTGCTGGTCCCAGGCCTCGATCTCGTCGCCGGGCGTGTTGAACTCGCGCCCGAAGGTCTCGTCCTGCCAGTAGTAGTCCCAGCGCGGCGTGATCGAGCCACCAATGGCGTTGATGTCCCAGGTGTACTGGAGGCCGAGGTGGATCGTGTGCTCCGGCGAGGCCGGAAGCGAGTTGCCGTCGAGGTCCGTGGGCAGGCCGTCGGAGGTCTCGACGCCGTTGGCGTCGAGGAAGCGGCGAGAGAAGTAGGCGGGCACCGATACGCCGCTGGCAGATGTCTGGCTGACGTCGACGACGGTGCCGTTGTTGCGGATGTCGAGGGCCGCCGGCGGTAGTGGCGCGTCCGTGTCCGGATCTACGGGGAACAGTGCCGCGTCGACGAGCGCGCCGGTGATATCGGCCTGGCGGGCGATGTAGTTCACCGCCGTGAGGGAACCCGGGTCGATGTTGTTGAGCAGGATCCAGTCGTCGTTCCCTGCGGTCCGGTTGATCGGGTCGAGGGAACTCGCGTTGTCCGCGGCCGTGTTCAGGTATGAGTAGGACGCATCCACCATCAGCCGCGGCAGCGTCTCGGGACGCCAGATCGTGTCGAGCTCGAGGCCCCAGATCTGGGCGTCCACGTTGTCGTTGATCGACGAGTTGTTGGCGATGCGGGGGATCTGCAGATCCCCGTAGTCGTAGGCGAACAGGGCCCCGTTCAGGGTCAAACCGCCGTCCAGGAAGGTGTTCTTCGTCCCGATCTCGATCGCGTCGATCTGCTCGGAGGCGAAGGTGAACGCCGAGGTGTCCTGGAAGTCCGGCGGAATGGCCGGGTTGAAGCCGCCGGGCTTGTAGCCCCGGCTGTAGAAGGCGTAGGCCATGGAGGTGTCGTTGATCTGCCAGTCGAAGCCGGCACGACCGGTCCACTCTTCCCAGCTGAACTCGTCCGGGCTGCCGGTCAGGTCGCGCTGTTCGCCGAAGCCCGGGACGATTGGAATCTGGCTGCTCAGTGCGACCCGCTCCGGGCTCAGGGGCGCCGTCGCAGCCGCCGCGGCGAAGTCGTCCGGGCTGACGCCGTACAGACCACCGAGTGCGAGATCTCCCTCGGTCGCGGGAAGTCCCAGGACGAAGGTCCCGACGCGGGACCAGAGCGCCGGGGCGCCGGGGATGCCGGCCGCCGCGTTCACGTCGAGCGCGTTGAAGAGCACCGACGTGTCGCGGATCTCCCGGTTGTCCTCGTTGTAGCGGAAACCAAGCGTGAATTTCAGGGAGGGGGTGATGTCGTAGTAGACCTCCCCGAAGACCGCGACGCCGTCGCTGAAGTTCTCGCCGCTCGGATCGCCGGTGTTGTTGAAGGCCCCGGGATAGAGCGGTGGGGCGGCCAGGGCCGGGTTTCCGTAGCTCGTCACCAGGTCGAGGGTGTTGGCGAGCACGTAGTAGTCCCCCTGGGACTCGCCCTCGTACGTGTTCACGCCGAGCACGAAGTTGAAGGGACCCTCGAAGGACGACGCGACCTTGGCTTCGAGCGTCCAGTAGTCGCCCTGGCTCGAGGACTGGTCGTAGGCGAAGACGCGGGTCTGGTCCACGGGGGCGATGCAGCCGCCCTCGACGCCGAAGGTGCCGTCCCGGTAGTTGCAGGGCCCGTCGAGCCAGTCGGCGCCGGCGCCGCCCGCGGGGGCAGAGGTCGGCCAGAGGCCGGACGGGTTCACGCCCGGGACCGGATTGAGGGTCGGACCGACGTCCATCAGGTAGTCCTGGCGCGCCAGGTACTCGGTCTCCTGATACGCGCCGATGATGCCGAGCGTCAGGTTCTGGAACTCGTAGTCGAAACCGAAGGCCCAGAGGTCCTCCTCGTTCTGGAACACGGGCTCGAAGTCCGTGTGCATGTCACGGAAGCCCATGCCGTCGGGCTTCCGGAAGTCGTAGTTGAGGCCGGCGATGTCGGTCTCGTCGCCGCGGACCCCCAGAGGCAGGGCGCCGAGCGAGCCGCCGAAGATCCCGCCGGTGGTGGATCCGAGGTGCGGCTGATCGAAGCCGAAGCCGTTCGGATCGCAGCCCACGGTCGGCACGTCGTTCTTGGCACAGATCTGGTTCGTGATCCGCGCCCGGTCGCTGTCCTCCTTGAACTTCTGGTAGATGACCCAGAGGTTCGAGCGGTCGGTCATGGCCCACTCGCCGGTGACGCGGAAGGAGTAGAGGTCCCGGCCGTCCACGTCGTCGTCGATCCCGGGCAGGCGCTGGCCGTCCGGGCCGACCTGGTCGGCGGCGACGTTCTCGATGTAGCCGTCGCGATCGAGGTTCATGCCGGCGACGCGGAACGCGAGGCGCTCGTTGATGGGCAGGTTGAAGGCGCCCTTGATCCGGCGGTGGTTGTAGTCCCCCGCCTCGACGTCGATGAAGCCGTCGGTCTGGTCGAAGTCCGGGCGCTTGGTCACGAAGTTGATGGCGCCGCCCGTGGCGTTCCGTCCGAAGAGCGTGCCCTGGGGGCCGCGCAGCACCTCGACGCGCTCCATGTCGTAGAACTCGGCCGCGTTGAGGTTGGTGTTCACCGGGATCTCGTTGAGGTGTGTCGAGACGCCGGGTTCCCCGCCGATCGAGATGTTGCCGATGCCGCGGATGCTGAAGCTCGAGCCGCCGAAGTTCGTGGCCGTGAAGCTCACGTTGGGGGCGTTCAGCTGCAGGTCGGACGGGTTGATGATCTGCCGGTCCTCGAGCATGGCTCCCGAGAAGGCACTGACGGCCATGGGCACGTCCTGAATGCTTTCCGACCGCCGTTGCGCGGAGACGATGACTTCCTCGATGACGTTGCTGCGCGCCGGTGGGCTGGACGAGGCGCTGGCGGCCTGATCGGCCAGTACTGCGGGAACATGGCCGAGTGTGAGGACGCTGCCCGCGAGCAGCAGTCCACGCGCGCCATGCCCCCGCCCGTTCGGACGGGACTGCGTCATGGTGATCCTCCCC
>JAZBPF010000502.1:0-2125 GCA_036351515.1 Pseudomonadales bacterium
ACCTCCGCCATCATCGGCGACATGCGCGCTGTCCTCTTCTTCTCGTCCACCGGATCCGGAGCGCGGCCACGGCATCGCTCCGGCATCGCCGCTCGACCCTTCCTATCGGCGCGCGCCCCCGTTCCTTGATCGCGGGGCGGGCCGAAGGGAGCGCGCCAGCGCTGGCACGTGACTTGCCAGTACCCCGGCGAAGGGAAGCCCCGAAGGAGCCCCGAGCCCCGTGTTCTGCCGCCTCCATCGCCGCACGCGTCAAGAATCCGCCGGGCCGGGACCCGCGAGGCGGGCCGTCGTCGGCCTGCTGACGCTCGCGCTCGCGGCGGGCAGTGCCGGCGAGGCGGCCCGGGAGGAGCTCGGCCGCGTCCGCGAGGCGGCCGTGGCCGCGGTCCGGGACGCCCTGCCGCTGCCGCGGGGGGCGCGCCTCGCCCTGGCGGCGGGGGCCCTCGATCCGCGCCTGCGTCTCGCACGCTGTCCGGCGCCGCTCGTGACGGACGTGACCCGCGCGCCGGCCAGCGGTGGACGGATCTCCGTGCGCGTGGCCTGTCCGGAGCCCCCGCGCTGGCAGCTCTACGTCCCCGTGGAGGCCCGGGTCACCGCCCCCGTGGCCGTGGCGGTCCGGGACCTGCCCCGCGGCGTCGTGCTCGCGCCCGCGGACCTGCGCCTCGAGCAGCGGGAGCTCTCGCGCCTGCCCTGGGGTCACGCCGGCAGCGCCGAGGAGCTGGCGGGCCGGATCCTGCGCCGCCCCCTGCGCAGCGGCGAGCCCGTGCCGCCCTCCGCCACGGCGGCAGCGCCGCTCGTGCGCACCGGGGAGCGGGTGGTGATCGAGGCCGGGAGCGGGCCGCTCTCCGTGCGCATCGACGGCGTCGCCCTCGTGGACGGCGGCGCCGGAGACCGGGTGCGCGTGCGGAACCTGAACTCGAGCCGGGTGATGGACGCGCGGGTCACGGGCGAGGGCCGGGTGCACGTGGGGCCCGGCGCGCGCTGAACGGCCCTACAGGCCGGGCCCGCGCGGCCGATGTTCTCGACAGCAGCCGCCCTCTCGTCCCGGCCGGCGGGTTCGGGGAATGTCCCCCCTCAAGTTCCGCCTCCTGCGGCCGACCCCTGGACTGGAGAGGATCGAGAGCGAGGTACGTGCGCCATGAAGATCGACGGATCGGACGGACGGATTCCGGGAGTGCCCTCGAAGGGCACCCCTTCGCGCGGCGCCGCGGGCGGCGCCCGGGACGGCGCGGCCGCGGCCGGCCGCAGCGGCGAGGACCAGGTGCGCCTGACGGCGGACGCGCGCCAGGCGTCGGCGATCGCCGACCGCATCGCGACGCTGCCCACGATCGACCGGGCGCGCGTGGACGCGGTCAGCGCGGCCATCAGCCGCGGCGAGTACCGCATCGACGCGGACCGCATCGCCGAACGGATGCTCGCGCTGGAGCAGGATCTGAACTGACGAGGGTGTCCACGTCATGCTCGACTGCCGCGACCGCGAGCATCGCGTAGACACCCTCTGGACACGGGAGCCGCGATGACCCTCGCCACCGAAACGCCCGACGCGACGCTCGCCCCCGGCCCGCTGGCCGAGGCCCTCGCCCCGGTACACGCCGCCGTGCGCGCGTTCACCGAGGCGCTCGGCGAGGAGCGCGCGGCGCTGACCGAGGGCGCCGCCGAGGCCCTCGCCGCGGCCGCCGCCCGGAAGCAGGCCGCCGCCGACCGGCTCGCGGACGCGCGCCAGGGCCTCTTCGCCGCCGCCTGGCGGGCGGGCTTCCCCGGCGACGGCGAGGGCGTGCGCCGCTGGGCCGAGCGGATCGCGCCGCTGGCGCCGGAGCTGCTCGAGCGCTACCGCGAGCTCGGGGTGCGCCTCGCCGAATGCGAACGCGAGAACCGGCTCCACGGACGCATGATCGCGGCCCGGAGCCACGCCGTGGAAACCGGCCTCGACCTGCTCCTCGGACGCCCCGAGCGGAGCGCCACCACCGTCTACGACGCCGGCGGGCGCCGGCAACGGGGCGCCGGCGGCCGCATGCTCGAGACGGCCTGAGACCCGCTCCCCTTTCCCTTGCCCGTCCCGGACCCGAGGGTCCCGGAGAAGGAAGAAGCCATGAGCCAGATGATGCAGCGCCGGACCGCGACGGTTCCC
>JAZBPF010000503.1:0-3543 GCA_036351515.1 Pseudomonadales bacterium
ATCTCCGGCTATCCGGAGGAGCTCGACGCCGAGGCCCTGCCCGGGGCCTCCGTGCCCCTGCTCGCGAAGCCCTTCAGCCGCGAGGCCCTGGCGCGGCGCGTGCGCGCTGCGCTGGACCGGGAACCGGCCTGATCAGGCCAGATGGCGCCCGGCTCCGCGGAGCGCCGCCTCGGCTCCCGCCGCGAGCTCCCGGAGGATCTCCGCCGCCGGTCGCACGGCCCGGATCATGCCGATGCCCTGGCCGGCGAAGCCCGGGTTCACGTCGCCGCGGGCCGCCCGGTTCGCCGCCGCGAGGACCGGGGACGCGATCATTCCCTGGTAGGGCATGGGCAGGGGCTCCTGCCGTTCGCGCTCCCAGTAGTCGGTCCAGAGGCTGCGGATGATCCGCGCGGGCTTGCCGGTGACGGCGCGGGACACCGTCGTGCCGTCCTCCGCCGCGTCGACGATGGCCTGCTTCTGGAAGTCGTGGATGCCCGCCTCGTCGGAGGCGAGGAAGGCGGAACCGACCCAGGCTCCCTGGGCGCCGAGGATCATGGCCGCTGCGATGCCGCGCCCGTCGGCGATGCCGCCGGCCCCGAGGACCGGCAAATCGCCCACGGCGTCCACCACCTGCGGGATCAGCGCCAGGGTGCCGATGGGCGAGTTGTGCCCGCCCCCGTCGTGCCCCTGGGCGACCACGAAGTCCACGCCGGACGCCTTCACCTGCACGGCGTGCTTCACCTTGCCCACCACCGCGCCCACGCGCGTGCCGTTGGCCCGGAGCCGGTCCATCCAGGGGCCGGGGTTGCCGAGGCCGGACACGTACAGGGGCACCTTCTCCTCGCAGACGACCTCCATCTGCTGCTCGAAGAACTCGGCCGAGAGCGGGATCGGCTCGTCCGGGTCGCGGTGCTCCCGCAGGCTCTCCGGATCCACGGGCTCGAGGCCGGTCTCCGCGAGGAAGCGCTCCGCGAAGGCCCGGAACTCCGTGAGCCGGTCCGCCGGACGCGGGCCCTCGCCGGCCTGCGCCTGCTCCCGTGCCCGGCGCACGGACGCCGGCAGGAGCGTGTCCACGCCGAAGGGCCGGTCCGTGAGCTCGCGGGTCCGGCGGATCCAGCTCCGCAGCTGCTTCGGCCCGCAGCCCGCGGCACCGAGGACGCCGAGCCCCCCCGCGTTGGAGACCGCGGCGGCCAGCTCCGGCGTGCTGGCGCCGCCCATGCCGGCGAGCAGGATCGGCACCTCGATGCCGAGGAGCTCGCAGATCGGAGTGTGCAGGGTCATCGTCTCTCCCTCCCGCCGCCGCCCGGCGGCTCAGTTGCCGGCGGGGGCCGCGAAGGCCCCGTAGCCGCCCCGGTAGAACAGCAGCGGTGCCGCGTCCTCGTCCGTCACCTCCAGGGCGCGCACGCGCCCGACGGCGATCGTGTGGTCGCCCCCCTCGTGTTCCGCCTCCAGCTCGCAGTCGATCCAGGCGAGCACCCCCTCGAGCACCGGGGCGCCGGTGACGCCCGGGCGCCAGGGCACGCCGGCGAACTTGTCCGCACCGCGTCGTGCGAAGGTCTCGCAGAGCGGCTGCTGGTCCGCGCCGAGGACGTTCACGCAGAAGCGGCCGCCGGAGCGGATCCGGGGCCAGCTGGTCGAGCTCCGGGCCGGGCAGACGGCCACGAGCGGGGGGTCGAGGGAGAGGGAGACGAAGGACTGGGCCGAGAAGCCGACCGGCGTGTCACCGTCGGTGCCGGTCACCACGACCACTCCCGTGCAGAAGCGGCCGAGCACGTCGCGGAAGCGCCGCGTGTCCGGCGTGGTCATGAGCTCTCTCCCCGAGGCAGCGGCGGGACTATACCGCCCCCGCGGGATCAGGCCGAGCGCTGGACCGGCCGGGCGCGGGCTCCCTAGAATCCGCCCACCACGCGAGAACGAGACGGAATCGACCATGGCCGAAGCGCTGCGCGACACGGGCACCCTCGAGGACTTCCGCGCCGAGGTGCGCGCCTGGCTGGAGGCGAACTGCCCCGCCTCCATGCGCACGCCCATGCCCGAGCACGAGACCGTCTGGGGCGGCCGCGACGCGAAGTTCCCGAATCCGGACTCGAAGCGCTGGCTCGAGGCCATGGCCTCCCGCGGCTGGACCGCGCCCACCTGGCCGCAGGCCTACGGTGGCGGCGGTCTCGACGCCGACGAGAACAAGATCCTCCAGCAGGAGCTCGCCCGCATCGGCGCCCGACCGGCGCTGAACAGCTTCGGCCTCTGGATGCTCGGCCCGGCGCTCCTCGAGTTCGCGAGCGAGGAGCAGAAGCAGCGCTTCCTGCCCCCGATCGTCCGCGGCGAGATCCGCTGGTGCCAGGGCTATTCCGAACCCGGCGCCGGCTCGGACCTCGCCGGGCTCCAGACCCGCGCCGAGGACCGCGGCGACCACTGGCTCGTGAACGGCTCGAAGATCTGGACGAGCTACGCGGACCACGCGGACTGGATCTTCTGCCTCGTGCGCACGGAGCCGGACGCGCCCAAGCACGAGGGCATCAGCTTCCTGCTCTTCGACATGGCGAGCGAGGGCGTCTCCACCTCGCCGATCCGCCTGATCTCCGGCGCGTCGCCCTTCTGCCAGACCTTCTTCGACGACGTGAAGGTGCCGAAGGACCAGCTCGTGGGCGAACGCGGCCGTGGCTGGACCATCGCCAAGCGCCTGCTCCAGCACGAGCGCCAGATGATCTCCGGCATCGGCGGCAACACGGCCCTCGGCGCCTCGCCGCGGGCGCTGGAGAACCTCGCGAAGCACTACCTCGGGGAGACGAGCGACGGCCGCATCGCCGACCCGGTGGTGCGCGACCGCGTGGCGGCGCACCGCATGAACGACCACGCCTTCCGCCTCACCACGGCCCGGGCCTACGAGGAAGCGAAGGCCGGCAAGGCCGACGGCAACCTCTCGGCCATGTTCAAGTACTACGGCAGCGAGCAGAACAAGCGGAAGTTCGAGCTCATGCTCGAGGTCATGGGCAGCCAGGGCCTGGGCTGGGAGGGCGAGGGCTTCGAGTCCCGGGAACTGGACATCACGCGCCAGTGGCTGCGCTCGAAGGCGAACTCCATCGAGGGCGGCACCACCGAGGTGCAGCTGAACATCGTCGCGAAGCGGGTCCTCGGTCTCCCGGACTGAACCCGCCGGACCTGCCTCAGTAGCCGCGCACCGGATCCACCCGGTGCGCGGGCTCCTCCCCGGCGTCCCAGCGGGCGAGGTTCTCGAGGAACAGCCCCGCGATGTCCTCCGGCAGCGTCGGCGCGGAGACGTGCGGCGTCACGTGCACGCCGGGCTCGGTCCAGAAGGGATGGTCCGCGGGCAGCGGCTCCTCCCGGAAGACGTCGAGCACCGCCGCCCGCAGGGGCCCTTCGCGCAGGCACCGCAGCAGCTCCTCCTCGACCAGCACGGATCCACGCCCCACGTTCACCAGGATCGCGCCCTCGGCGAGCGCGCCGAGCACGCGCCCGTCGATGCGCCCCCGGGTCGCGGCCGTGTCCGGCACCACGGAGACCAGGTAGTCCGCGCCGCGCACGGCCGTCTCGAGCGCGTCCACC
>JAZBPF010000504.1:0-2430 GCA_036351515.1 Pseudomonadales bacterium
CCCGGAGACGCGCCAGCCGGACTACACGGACGCGTCGCTCACGGAGAACACGCGCGCCTGCTATCCCCGGGACAACATCGAACTGCGGGTCCCGGAGAACCGCGCCGGCGAGCCCCGTTCCATCATCTTCCTCACCTGCGACGTCTCGGGCGTACTGCCGCCGGTGTCGATCCTCTCCAAGGAAGCGGCGGCCTACCACTTCCTCTCGGGGTACACGGCCGCCGTCGGCTCCACGGAGATCGGCTCCACGGAGGCCTACCGGGCGACCTTCTCGACCTGCTTCGGCGCGCCCTTCTTCCCGCGGCCGGCCGGCGTCTACGCCGATCTGCTCATGAAGCGCATCGAGGCCTTCGGCTCCCGCGTGTACCTCGTGAACACGGGCTGGACCGGTGGCGGTCACGGCGTCGGCAAGCGCTTCCCGATCCCCGTGACCCGGGCCGTGGTCCACGCGATCCAGTCCGGCGCCCTCGAGGACGCCGAGACCGAGCTACTCGAGGGGCTGCAGCTGGCGGTGCCGAAGGCGGTCCCCGGCGTGGACGCCGCCTACCTCAATCCGCGGGAAGCCTGGGCGGACAAGGCCGCCTACGACGCCGCCGCGCGGAGCCTGGCCGCGAAGTTCGTGAAGAACTTCGAGCGCTTCGACGTCGATCCGGCGATCGTCGCGGCGGGTCCGCGCGTCTCCTGAACCGGCGCGACGCGTCCCGCCGACGACCGACCGGGACGCTACCCGCGACGGCACCGGGACGGTAAGCTGCCGCCGCGATCGGCGTCTCGGCGCTAGAGAGGGACGACCCCGTGCCCATCCCGAACTCCTCCCCGGCCGAGGCCCTCGGTGACCCGGACGTCCGCGGCGCCCTGGCCGGCCTGCGCCGCGGCATCGAGAAGGAGAGCCTGCGGGTCACGCCCGAGGGGCGCCTCTCGCAGCGCCCGCATCCCGTCGCTCTCGGCTCCGCCCTGACCCACCCGCACATCACCACGGACTTCTCCGAGGCCCAGCTCGAACTCATCACCGACGTGTGCACGACGGTGGAGGCCTGCCTGGCCCAGCTCGAGGAGACCCACGCCTGGGTCTACCGGGGCATCGGCGACGAGCTGCTCTGGGGGGCGAGCATGCCCTGCGTGCTCCAGGGCGAGGAGCAGATCCCCGTGGGCCGCTACGGCAGCTCGAACGTGGGCATGGCGAAGACCGTCTACCGGCGGGGCCTCGCGCTGCGCTACGGCGCCCTCATGCAGACGATCTCGGGCATCCACTACAACTTCTCCGTGCCGCCGGCCTTCTGGGACGGGCTCGCGCGCCGGGAAGGCTGGCGCGGCGACCGGCAGGAGTTCGCGACGGAGCGCTACTTCGGGCTCATCCGCAACTTCCGGCGCTGGTCCTGGCTGCTCTTCTATCTCTTCGGCGCCTCCCCGGCGGTGTGCAAGTCCTTCCTCGCCGGACGCGAGCACGGCCTCGTGCCCTTCGACGAGGGCAGCCTGCACCTGCCCTTCGCCACGAGCCTGCGCATGGGCGGCATCGGCTACCAGAGCGACGCCCAGGCGAGCCTGAAGGTCTCCTACAACGGCCTCGAGTCCTACGCCCGCACGCTCGAGGGTGCGCTGACCCGGCCCTGGCCCGCCTACGAGGCGCTCGGCCTCGAGGAGGACGGCGAGTTCCGGCAGCTGTCCACGAGCCTGTTGCAGATCGAGAACGAGTTCTACGGCACGATCCGGCCGAAGCGCTCCATCCGGCCCGGCGAGCGCCCGCTCCACGCCCTCGGCGAGCGCGGCGTGGAGTACGTGGAGGTGCGCTGCCTCGACCTCGACCCCTTCCTGCCCTTGGGCATCGACGCCACGACCGTGCGCTTCCTCGACGCCTTCCTCCTGCACTGCCTGCTCGAGGAGAGCCCGCCGGACACGCCGGAGGAGATCGACGCCCTGCAGCGCAACCGCACCCTCGTGGTCGAGGAGGGCCGCCATCCGGAGCTCGAGCTCGACGACGGGGCCGGCGGCACGCGGCCGCTCCGCGCCTGGGCCCGGGAGCTCCTGGACGCCTGCGAGGGCACGGCGGCCGCCATCGACGCCGCCGTCGGCGGCCACGGCAGCCGGGAAGCGGTGGCGGAGCAACGGGCCCGCGTGGAGGATGCGGCCCGCACGCCGAGCGCGCGGGTGCTCGCGAGCATGCGCGAGCGCGGCGTGCCCTTCTTCCGCTTCGCCATGGATCTCTCCGAGGCGCACGCCGCCCGCCTGCGCGCCCATCCGCTCGCGCCCGGGACCGTCGAGCGGCTCCGCGCCGAGAGCGAGGCCTCCGTCGCCGAGCAGGCGCGCATCGAGGCGGCCGACGAGACGGACTTCGCGACCTACCGGCGCGCCTACATCGAGCAGCCGCTCCTGCCGGAGCGTGCCGCCGGCGCGTGAACTTCCTCGCCCATCTGCTGCTCTCGGGCCCGGATC
>JAZBPF010000505.1:0-6095 GCA_036351515.1 Pseudomonadales bacterium
CCGGCGGCCTCGGCGTCGGCGATCACGACCGACTCCTTGACGTAGCCGTCGCGCACGTCCGTCTCGGCCGGCGCGTCCTCGGGCTCGCGATGCTGCACGATGCCGAGCACGCCACCGGGCCGCAGCACCTCGAAGGCCGCCGCCAGCACGTCGTCCTCGATCTCGCCGGCGATGAGGTTGTGATAGTTGCGGGGAATGAACACGAGATCGGCGCTGCCCGCTTCGCCGAAGCTCGCGAGTGCCGGCGGCTCGAAGGCCACCACCTCCACGGCGTCGTAGACCTCCGGCGCCGAGGCGAGCTTGTCCGCGAAACGCTGCGCGGAGCCGGCCCGGTACTCGGACTCCGATTCGGTCGAGTAGTCGGCCACGACCAGCCGTCCGGAGTCCCGCAGCACGGGCGCGAGCACCTCCGTGTACCAGCCACCGGCACCGGGCCACACCTCCACGACCGTGGACTCGGGCGTGAGCCCCAGGAACGTGAGCGTCTCCACGGGATGACGCGCCTCGTTCCGGGCGATGTTCGCCTCCGAACGATGGTCTCCCGTCGCGGCAGCGAGGAGCAGCGCCTCCACGTCGTCGGAACCGGCGGGGGCGGCGCTCTCCTGCATCGCAGCCGGGGCGGTCTCCGGTGCCTCGGCGGCGGGCGCCGACGAACCTGCGGGCTCCGTGCCGGAGCCGCAGGCGGTGAGCAGGAGCGTGAGGGGCAGGGCCGTGCGGGACCAGCGATGCATCGATCGATCTCCTCGTTCAGGGGTGCCGGGAAAGGCGACACGGCCGACGGGTCGGGCCGCGGTGGCCGGAGTCTGACACGGCCCGCGGTCGGGCGCAGCGGACCGCTCAGTCGTCCTCGCCCTCGTCCTCCTCCTCCTCCTCCTCGTCCTCCTCGGCCCGCGGACCGAGCCAGGCGGCACGCAGGGCCACTGCGTCCTCCGACGCCTCCTCGTCGACCTCGAGCTCGTGGGGCCCCAGCGGTGCATAGAGCTCGACCTCCACCGTGCGCAGCCGCCCGTCCCGGAACAGCGCGAGCTCGACCCGGTCGCCGGGGGCGTGGCGCAGCAGGAGCGGATCCAGGTCGGCGCCCGTGACCTCGGCGCCGTCGAGGGCCACGAGCCGATCGCCCGCGTTCACCCCCGCCGCGTGCGCCGGAGTCCCGAGGGCGACCTGCGTCACCCGGATGCGTCCCTGTGCTTCGCGCAGCGTCACTCCGAGCGCGGCGGTCGGCTCATCGTCGTCCGGCTCCTCCCGCTCGAGGGTCCAGCCGACCCGCGCGAGCGCCTCGGCGAGCGGCAGCGGATCGGTGGACCCGCTCCAGCGGTCGAGGCGCTCCGCGATCGCCTCCCCGCCCAGTTCCGCCACCCGCGCGCGCAGATCGGCGTAGGTGAAGCCGGGGCCGCCGAGCGGGAAATCCGCATAGAGACGTCGCATGAGCACATCGAGGCTCGCCTCTCCCCCTGTCGCTGCCCGGAGCTCGAGGTCGAGCACGAGCCCGAGCAGTCCGCCCTGCGCGTAGAACGAAACGGTCCGGTTCGGCTTGTCCGGCACGCGATCCGCGCCGCGATGGTAGCCACGGACCCACGCCTCGAAGCTCGCCTCCGAGAGGCTCTGCCGCCCGTAGCCGGGCCGGTCGACCACGTCGTCGATGGTCTCCGCCAGCACCTCGCGGTAGTCCTCGAGATCGATCAGCCCGGCCCGGGCGAGGAGGAGCTGGTCGTAGTAGCTCGTGAGCCCCTCGTTCACCCAGAGGAGCTCCGTGTAGTTCTCCGCCTGGTAGTCGTAGCGGGCGATCTCCGCGGGCCGGAAGCGCTTCACGTTCCAGAGGTGGAAGAATTCGTGCGCGAGGAGCGAGAGAAAGCGCTCGTGCCGATCCTCGTCCCACCAGCTGCGCGGATCGGTGTGCACGACCGTGCTGTTGTAGTACTCCGTGCCGCCGCCGAGGCCCGGCAGGCTGTGCAGGAGGAACAGGTAGCGGTCCGTGGGCACGTCGCCCTCGAAGATCTCCGCGGCCGCCTCGACGATGGCCGACACCTCCTCCTCGAGCCGCTCCGCGTCGCCGTCCCAGATGCCGTGGATCAGGAACTCGACGTCGATGCCCGCGGCCTCGAAGCGCACGAGGTCGAAGGTGCCGGCCTCGATGGGCGAGTCCACGAGGCGGTCGTAGTGCGGGGCCACCAGTCGCCCCCGTCCCGGCGAGTCCATGCCGCTCGCGAGCTTCCAGTTCCGGGGCAGGTCCACGCGGACCTCCACGGGCGCGTCGCGGAGCGCGTCCGCATAGACGAACACGGTGCCGGGGTTCACGAAGGCGTGATCCGCGTCGACGTGCCGGGTGCGGTCCTCGAGACTGTTCGCATAGACGAGGTAGCGCACGACGACCGTCCCCGGCGCCGCCTCGGGGCGCGTGACCCGCCAGCTCGAGCTCGCCGTGCGCTCGACCGGGAGCGCCTCGCCCCGGACGTCGGTCACGGTGACGTCGGAGACCGTGCCGACCGGATCCAGCACAAGGTAGAGCCCCGTGCGCCAGACGGGCAGGTGAAAGTCGACGGTGGTGCCCGGGACCTCCTCGAAACGGACCGTCACCTCGAGCTCCTGCGAGGCACGCCGGTCGAGGCCGAGTTCGTAGACCGTGCGCGGCGCCGCCTCGGCGACCACCGCGAACAGCAGCAGGAGTGGGGACAGGACGCGGAGCATGACGGACCTCCCTCGAAGGACGAAGGTCGCATGGTGCGGGAGGCTCGTCGGGGACGGAAGGGGAGGCACGGGAGGCCGCGACGCCACGAGGCACGTGTTCGTGCACGGAGCTCCTGCGAAGCGCACGCAGTGCGCGATGACAGGCTGGTGGATATCTCGGCGACTGCGTCGCCTTCCCACCGGGCCCGTGGGAAGCGCACGGAGTGCGCGATGCAGGCTAGTCGGAGACGGAACGGGAGGCACGGGAGCCCGCGACGCCACGGGGCGCGTGTTCATGCAAGGAGCTCTTGCGAAGCGCGCGCAGTGCGCGATGACAGGCTGGCGGACGGCTCGGCGACTGCGTCGCCTTCCCACAGGGCCCGTGGGAAGCGCACGGAGTGCGCGATGCAGGCTCGTCGACTGCTTCGGGCCGCCGTCGCAGCCAAGCGGGCTCTCACGGGGCCCGTGCCACGTGGCCTGAGGGAGCCTGCTTCAGCGGCGATCCGGCGTTCCCTCAACGCGAGCGGCGCCGATCCTCGCCTCCTCCTCCGTTCCGGAGGCGAGGGACGAACCACACCACGAGGTTGTTGGCAGGCATCTCCACCACGGCGTCGAGCTGCAGTCCCCGCGCCTCCGCCGCGACGGCGACCTCGTCCAGATCACGCACCCCCCACTCCGGATCCTGCGCCCGCAGCGAGGCGTCGAAGGCCGCGTTGCTCGGAGCCGTGTGGCGACCGCCGCGGGCGAAGGGCCCGTACAGGGCGAGGGCCCCGTCGGGCGCCAGGTGGCGCGCCGCCCCGGCCAGCAGCCCTTCGGTCACGGACCACGGTGCGATGTGGACGACGTTCACGGCCAGCACGAGCAGCAGTCCGGACGCCGGCGGCGCGTCCGCGCCGCCGAGGCGCCAGTCGCTCGCCGCGGCGTCCAGGGACCGCGCGGGACGGAGATTCGCGAGCCCGGCCTCACGCGCCCAGGCGTCCACGCTGACCCGCCGCCGCGGTGCGGGATCCGTCGGCCACCACACCACCTCGGGAAAGACGCGGGCGAAGGCCACCGCGTGCTGCCCCGTGCCCGCTCCGATCTCCAGCACGTCTCCGCTGCGCCCGGCGAGCCGCGCGCGCAGCGCTTCCGTCAGCGGCTCGACGTTCCGGTGGAACGCCGGGGCGTCCATGCGCGGATCCGCCTCCCTGCGCTCACTCATGGCCCCTCTCCACCGGTCCCCGGACCCTTCCGCCACAGCTCGCCCGCGCGCTGCACCTCCGGGCGGTCCTGGCCCCGCTTCCGCGCAAGACACAGCCGGCCGTCACCGGGTCGATCCCGGGGTGCGACGCGGTGCAGAGGGCGGCCGTGGTCTTCGCTGGCCCGCGCGATGCGGGTGCGATCGCGGTTCCGTCCGCTGCCCAGCACGAGGTCCATCGAGATCCCCTCCGGAACGCGGCGCCCGTGGGCGCCCGGAACTGCGGGCCGCGGGACGCGCCTCGAGACGGCAGCGGGCCCGGCGGACCCCTCCCGCGACCCGCTCGCCGCATGCACACTGCTAGAGTAGCGCGATCCCCAGGCTGCCCTCACGGGGTCCCCATGCCGCAGGCGCTCCTCGTCCCGCTGCTGCTCGTCCTCTTCTCCACCGCACAGGCCGCTCCGCCCCCGGATCCGGCGGCGCCCCCCTTCGACGATCCGTCAGCCGTACGGCTCGAGGACTACCTGCCCGCGGGGAGCCCCCACGACGACGCCGTTCCGCGCCCGGCCGACGTCCTCGGTCACGAGATCGGCGCCGCCCACGCCCGCCACGACCTCGTCGTCGCCTGGTTCCGGGCGCTGGCGCAGGCGTCCGATCGCGTCCACGTCGAGGAGATCGGTCGGACCCACGAGGGGCGCCCGCAGATCGTGGCCTACGTCTCCGCACCCGCGCACATCGACGCCCTCGACGCACGCCGGGAAGCCCATCTCGCGAACGCGCCGGGCGCGCAGCTCTTCACCTGGCACGGCTATTCCGTCCACGGCAACGAGGCGAGCGGCCTGCAGGCCTCGATGGTCGTGGCCTGGCACCTCGCCTCGAGCACCGATCCGGAGGTGCTCGCCTGGCTCGACGAAGCCGTGATCCTCATCGACCCGTCCATCAACCCGGACGGCTACGGCCGCTACGCGAGCTGGGCGAACCAGAGCGCCGGGCGCATGCCGGTGGCCGATCCGGACCATCGCTCCCGCGCCGAGCCCTGGCCCGGCGGGCGCACGAACCACTACTACTTCGACCTCAACCGGGACTGGCTCCTGCTCCAGCATCCCGAGTCGCGCAACCGCGTCGCGTTTCTCCGCGCGCACCGTCCGCACGTCATGACCGACCACCACGAGATGGGTGCCGACAACACCTTCTTCTTCCAGCCCGGCGTCGCGACGCGCTGGCATCCGGACATTCCCGAGGCCAACCGGTCCCTCACCGCGGCCCTCGCCGAATACCACGCGGCGGCCTTCGACGGCGCCGGCAGGCTCTACTACGACGGCGAGTCCTTCGACGACTTCTATCCCGGCAAGGGTTCCACCTGGCCGGACCTGCAGGGCACCGTGGGCATTCTCTTCGAGCAGGCCGGCGTGCGCGGCGACGCCCGCGACACCGCCCAGGGGCGGATCACCTTCCCCATGGCGATCCACAACCACGTGCTCGTCTCGCTCTCGACGATCCGGGGCGCCGTGGCCCTGCGCGAGGAGCTGAAGGCCTACCGCCGGGACCACGACGCCGGGGCCTTCGTCCCCGACGACCTCCCCGCCGCCTGGATCTTCGACGACGGCGGCGATCCCGGCCGGGCCGCCGCCATGATCGAGGTGCTCGAGGGCCAGGGCCTCGAGGTGTTCGGCGTCCGCGAGCCCCTGCGGGCCGGCACTCTGGACTTCCCGGCGGACCGGAGCTGGCTCGTGCCCCTCCAGGGCCCGAGCGCGGCGCTCGCCGACGCGCTCTTCGAGACCATGACCGAATTCGGGGACTCGACCTTCTACGACGTCTCCGCCTGGTCCCTCCCCCACGCCTTCGGCGTCCGTGCCGCGCCCGTGGCACGCCTGCCACCCGTGGCCGCCCTCGATCCCGCCCTTCGACCCGTGCGCCCGACCGGCGTCGTCGGCGCCGCCGACGCGGTGGCCTGGATCCTGCCCTGGGACGACTTCGCGGCTCCGGGAGCCCTCCATCGCCTCCAGCGCGCGGGTGTGCGCACGCGGGTCGCGACCGAGCCCTTCGCCGTACCCGTCGACGGCGAGGTGCGGAGCTTCGAACGCGGCGCCGTCGTCGTGCACGCGGCGGACGTTCCCGCCGGCCCGGGACGACCGGCGGAACGGCTCGCGTCCATCCTCGGCGATGCCGGCCTGCTCGTGGGCGTGGACAGCGCCTACGGCGGCGCCGGCGTGGACCTCGGCAGCCCGCGGGTCCGCCCCCTGACACGCTCGCA
>JAZBPF010000506.1:0-4909 GCA_036351515.1 Pseudomonadales bacterium
GCCTGAAGGCGTGGTTCGCTTCCGTCGGCCGCGTCGATCACATCGTCGCCGCCGCCACGGGCGCGGAGCGCACCCTGAAGCCGTTCCTGGAGCAGACCGAAGCGCAGTTCCAGGCGGCGTTCGACAAGTTCTGGGGCTACTGCAAGGTCGTGCGCGCCGGCGCCCCGCACCTCTCCCGCGACGGGTCCGTCACGCTCGTGAGCGGCACGCCCGCGCGCAAGTGCAACCCGGGCATGTCCTCCCTGTCCTGCACGGGCGCCGCGGTCGAAGCGCTGTGCCGCGCCCTCGCCCTGGAGCTCGTGCCGATCCGGGTCAACGTGATCGCCCCGGGCCTGATCGAGTCGGGCATGCAGGACCACTTCGGCGAGAAGAAGCAGGAAGTGCTCGAGCAGATGGGCAAGGGCGTGCCGCTCGGCCGGGTCGGCCAGGCCGACGAGGTCGCGAGCGCGATCCTGCTCACGCTGACGAACACCTACCTGACCGGCACCACGATCGACGTCGATGGCGGGGTATTGCTGCCCTGAGCCGTGGACGCGAGACGCTGCGGCGTCAGACGTCCTCCAGCCGATCGCTGCGCATCCCCTCCCGCCGGCCGTGCGTCTTCACCAGCGTCCAGCCATCGCGGGGATAGCGCACGACGTCGACGGCGTTGCGCTCGCCGCCCATGAGGTAGACGAGGTCCTCCTCGAAGGGATTCCGGAGCAGGTGTCCGGGGGAGGGAGCGGTGAAGGCCATGAAGTCACCCGGGCCGACCTCCGCCCGCTCCTCGCCGATCTCGGCGATGCCGCGGCCGGAGAGCACGTAGACGAACTCCTCGTCCGCCTCGTGGAAGTGGAAGGTGGTGCTGTCCCGTCCCGGCTCGAGGCGCACCAGATGGACGCCCAGACGCCTCAGGCCGAGGGCGTCCCCGAGGTTCCGCGCGTGGCGGACTCCGTTGGCGTTGAACTGGTGCACGTTCCGCTCTTCGGGCATCGCGGCGATGGTCGCGGCGTCGAGCAGGCAGGGCACGGCATCGCCGCGTTCGGTCGGCATGGTGGCGGGACCTCCGTTCGTTCGTTGCACGCGTGGGTTGCCCGGTGGTGGGCCTGGCGCGGTCCGTTGCCTATGATCGGACGGCTGTGGCCAGCCCCGGAGGGACGCGACCTTGACCATTCGAACACTGCCCGACGTCGTGCGCACCTGGGCGCGGGAGCGCCCGGACCATCCCGCGATCCTCTGCGGCGACACGGGCCGGAGCTGGAGCTACGCCGAACTCGATCGCGATACCGATCGGATCGCGGCGGGGCTCGCCGCCCTCGGCGTGGCCAGCGGCAGCCGCATCGGCTTCCTCGGCAAGAACGCGCCGGAATACTTCCTCTGGCTCTACGGCGGCAACAAGCTGGGTGCGGTCACCGTCGCCGTGAACTGGCGCCTCGCGCCTCCGGAGATGGAGTACATCCTCGACAATGCCGAGGTGGAGGTGCTGCTCGTGGGCGAGGAGTTCCTCGACCACGTGGCGCAGGTGAAGGTGCCGAGCCTGAAGCAGATCGTCGTGCTCGGCGCTGCGGAGGGCTCCGCCCATCCGACCTTCGAGCAGTGGCTGGCGGGCGTCACCGGCGCCCCTCCCGCGGTGGAGGTCCGGGCCGAGGACACCTGCTACCAGCTCTACACCTCCGGCACCACGGGGCTGCCCAAGGGTGTCGAGCTCACGCACGACAACCTGCTGGTCATGCTGCCGGCCAATCCGCACCGCATGTCCGCGGACACGGTCAATCTCGTCTGCATGCCGCTCTTCCACATCGCCGGCAGCGGCTGGGGCACGGTGACGCACTATCGCGGCGGCACCATCGTCGTGCTGCGCGACGTCGACGTGGCGAAGATCTTCCGCCTGATCCCGGAGCACCGGGTCACCCACGCGATGTTCGTGCCGGCGGTCCTCCAGGGCATGGTGGCCGTGCCGGGGGTGGAGGAGATCGACTTCAGCTCCCTCGAGCTCATCGTCTACGGCGCCTCGCCGATCACCGAAGCGGTGCTGGTCCGCTCCATGGAAGTCTTCGGCTGCGGGTTCATGCAGGCCTACGGCCTCACCGAGACGACCGGTGCCGGAACGCTGCTGCAGCCCGAGGATCACGACCCGGGCGGCGATCGCGCCTGGCTCCTGCGCAGCTGCGGCCGTCCGCCGGAGGGCGGGGAGGCGAAGATCGTGGACGCGTCGGGGGCGCCGTGCCCGGAAGGAACGGTCGGCGAGATCTGTCTGCGGGGGCCCTTCACCATGAAGGGCTACTGGCGCAACGAGGAGGCGACCCGGAACACCTTCGACGGGGACTGGTTCCGCACCGGCGATGCCGGCTACATGAAGGAGGGCTACGTCTTCATCCACGATCGGGTGAAGGACATGATCATCTCCGGCGGAGAGAACATCTATCCCGCGGAGGTGGAGAACGCCCTCATGAAGCATCCGGACGTCGCGGACTGCGCGGTGATCGGGGTGCCGAGCGAGAAGTGGGGCGAGACCGTGAAGGCGATCGTGACGCCGAAGTCCGACGCGCTCTCGGAGGCGGCGCTGATCGAGCACTGCCGCGGGCTCCTGGCGCGCTACAAGTGCCCGACGTCCGTGGACTGGATGGAGACGATTCCGCGCAACCCGTCCGGCAAGATCCTCAAGCGCGAACTGCGGGCGCCCTACTGGGAAGGGCACGAGCGCAAGGTCTGAGCCACGCGCCGGAAGCACCGCGTCGGTCCACGAGCGCGGCCGCCGCCTGGAAGAAAGAGGAAGAAAGGGGTCAGAGTGGTTTCTCACATAGGTTCTTTCTCCCCGTCGACCGGAGTCCACGGCCCCGAGCCCAGGGACGCACCTGAATGCACACTGACCCCATTTTTCGCGGGCTTCGCGCGCCGGACGCCCAGCAAGCTGGGCGCCGCTGGCCTTGGTCGTTAGGGGTCGCTCGTGCGCAGCGGAGACGTTGCGGCGTATGTGAAGACGGAGCTGGAGAGATTCCGCTACGCAGAACCCCAGCGCGATGACCTGATCGGAGTGCGCTGGTCTGAGCAGACGGTCTTGTCCCATATCCCGAAGCTCAGAGCAGCGCTGGTCGAGCCCTATCTCAAGCGATTTCAGCTGCGAGACACGTACGAGCAGATTCGCTCGCAGAAGCCGTACACAGCGGAATATTGGGTGGTGGCAGAAACAGAGAGCTACATCCAGTTCTTCGACCCCGCGAAGCGTGAATTCGGGCTCGCCAGCTGCTGCGAAAGCGACGCGCTCGCTAGCACCACTGGAGTCCGTGGGGATCTCGTAGGTGTCTTCTGTGCAATGTGAACCATCATCGCAGACGCCCTCTAACAAGCGCCGCGAGTGCTCGCCCTTCGGGCGCCGGACGGCTGCGGCGCTGAGCGCCGCAGTCGCCGCTCAGGCTTGGCGTTAGGCGGCACTACGCTCATGGGAAACTTCTACGCCAAATTGCACCCTGAGAGGGCCGAGCCAGCAGGCCGTTGCCGCTGCGTTGGCCGGACGCTCGGCTATCGTCACCCCAGCGAAGAATGGCTGTGTTGTTGTCTTCGATGAACAGTCCGACGACCAGGATCCGGCAGTTATCACTGAGCTTGCCGCCCACCTTTCGAAAAAGTTGCGCTGTCCGGTGCTGGTCGTCCTCAACCACGATGACGACATCTTCTGGTATCAGCTTTATCTGAGCGGCGAGCTGGCCGACGAATATGATTCATCGCCGGGTTACTTCGACCCCTCTGCCGAGCCATCGGCTCCAGCAGGCGGGGACGCGCAGAAGCTATGCAGCGCCTTTTCCGGTGCCTCCGTCGCTGAGGTTGAGAGCATCGTTCGCAAGTCGTCGTTCGACGAAGGCGGCTACATATTCGCGATCGATCGCCACACCGACCTTGCCCGCGCTCTCGGCGTTCCGTCGTTCGCGCTGGGCGCGGGCTTTCGCTGCGTCTCTGATGGAGAGTTGCCGGTGGGGTTGGACGAGCAGAGCCTGGTGAAAGCGTGACCGTTCCGCCTAATAACAGCATGCAGCGGACGGCGCGACGCGCCGCCGCTGATGCTGAGTGCTTCGTTCGAACGGCGCTGCTCGCCGGCGAATGAGCTTGGCGGTGGGTGCCTGGGCGATACGTCGTCGCTGCGATTGGCGGGGAACCTGACCCGTTTTCCACCGGGATTCGCCGGTTGGAGGTCACTGGCCCGGGAGGTGGTGCAGCACTGCCCTCAACCTCCGTCGACGGGCTCCACCGGACACGGATGCGCCTCCGACGCCGTGTCGTCGCAGAGCAGCACGTCGCGCAGCGTGCGGCTCCAGTCGGCCACCACGGCCTCCTCGAGCGGGACCTCCTCCGCCTCGTCGAAGGCCGGCACGGCGCGGGCGCGGACCACGGTCCAGAGTCCCGTGTTCCCCTGGATCGCCTTCACCATGAGGATCTCGCCCTCCTCGCCGCCGCGGCGTCGGGCGCAGCTCATGAGGCGGACGACCACCGGGTAGCCGTTCTCGAGCCCCGCGTGCACGGGCTGGTCCTCGGCGCGCAGGCAGCTGCGCCGGAGCCCGTCGGCGAGGAGCTCGGTGACGGCGAGCGGGTCCGTGCCCGGGGCGAGCTCGGAGGCGAACCACTCCACGGAGAGCCGGTCCACGGTCTCCTCGTCCACGGGCACGGCGAACACGGCGCGGCGCAGGCTCGGGCTCTCCACGCCGTCCACGCGGGTCCAGGCGTCCGGCGTGGGCAGCACGAGGCGCTCCTCGGCCGTGGCCGCGAGCGCGAGCCCGGCGGCGAGGAGCAGCGCGAGGCGACGGGTCATGCGCCGCTCCGGGGCGGCACGAAGGGGTGCCCGGAGGAGAGGCCGCCGTCCACGGCGAGGGCCTGGCCGTTCACGTAGGAGGCGTCGTCGGAGAGCAGGAAGGTGGCCATGGCGGCGATCTCCTCGGGA
>JAZBPF010000507.1:0-6276 GCA_036351515.1 Pseudomonadales bacterium
CCCGAGGTCACGAAGGGCGAGCGCGGATCGTTGGGCACGGCGTTCTTGTTCACGGTGATGTTGGCACGCCCGAGGGCGGCGTCCGCGTCCTTGCCGGTGATGCCCTGGGCGACCAGATCGAGGAGGAAGAGATGGTTGTCCGTCCCGCCGGAGACGACCTTGTAGCCGCGGGCGACGAAGGTCTCGGCCATGGCCCGGGCGTTGGCGATCACCTGCTCCTGGTAGCTCCGGAAGGCCGGCTCCATGGCCTCCTTGAAGCACACGGCCTTGGCGGCGATCACGTGCATGAGGGGGCCGCCCTGGGAGCCCGGGAAGACCGCCGAGTTCAGCTTCTTGTGCAGCTCCGGATCGTCGCAGGCGAGGATGATGCCGCTGCGCGGGCCGGCGAGGGTCTTGTGCGTGGTCGAGGTCACCACGTGCGCGTGCGGCACGGGGCTCGGGTAGACCCCCGCGGCCACGAGGCCGGAGACGTGCGCCATGTCCACCACCAGCCAGGCGCCGACCTCGTCCGCGATGGCCCGGAAGCGGGCCCAGTCGAGGATCCGCGAGTAGGCGCTGAAGCCCGCCACGATCATCTTCGGCCGGTGCTCGAGGGCGAGGGCACGCACGGCGTCGTAGTCCATGAGCCCGGTCTCGGGATCGATGCCGTACTGCACCGCGTGGTAGGTCTTGCCCGAGAAGTTCGGCTTCGCCCCGTGGGTGAGGTGGCCGCCGGCGTCGAGGCTCATGCCGAGGATCGTGTCCCCCGGCTGGAGCAGCGCGAGGTACACAGCGGCGTTCGCCTGGGAGCCGGAGTGCGGCTGCACGTTGGCGTAGGCGGCGCCGAAGAGCTGCTTCGCGCGCTCGATGGCCAGGTTCTCGACCTGGTCCACGTACTCGCAGCCGCCGTAGTAGCGCTTGCCCGGATAGCCCTCGGCGTACTTGTTCGTGAGCACGCTGCCCTGGGCCTCGAGCACCCGCGGCGAGGTGTAGTTCTCCGAGGCGATGAGCTCGACGTGCTCCTCCTGGCGCCGCGCCTCCGCGCGGATCATCGCGGCCAGCTCGTCGTCGTAGCCGGCGATGGTCATCTCGGCGTCGTACATGGGATCACCTCCCGGGGGTTCGGGGCGGGCACCGCGGCGGGGTGCCGGGCGGGACCGGAGAGGGCGGAAGTGTACCCGATGGCCCCGCGGGCCGGCACGTGAGCGGTCCGCAAGACGCCGTGGCCCGGGCTCATGGACGACCGGGGCGGGTCAGACGCCGCGGTCCTCGAGGCCGCCCACGTGCAGGGCGCGCTGGCGCTCCATCATCTCCCCGCGCATCTCCCGGCGCAGGCGCCCCGACTCGAAGAGGCGCCGCTCCACGTCCGTGGTCGGCTCGAGCGGGGGCACGGGCCGGGGCCGGCCGTCCTCGTCCTTGGCGACCATGGTGAAGTAGCAGGACATGACGTGCCGCGTCTCGGTCTCCGTGGGGTGGGCCGCCTCCGTGCGGATGCCGACCTCGAGCGTCGTGTTGCCGGTGAAGTTGACGTTCGCCTTGAAGGTGACGAGATCGCCCACCTGCACCGGTTCCCGGAAGTGCACCTGGTCCGCGAAGAGCGTGACGACGTAGCCCCGGCAGTAGCGGGACGCGCAGGCGTAGGCGACCTGGTCGAGGAGCCGGAGGAGGGCCCCGCCGTGGACCGCGCCGGAGAAGTTGGCGAGGTCGGGGGTCATGAGCACGGTCATGGACAGGGACTTCGGGCGCTTCTCGCTCACGACGGCTCCCGGGGTCGGTCGGGGCCGAGCGGGCCCACGGATGGCCGGAGGTTACCGCGCGGGGCCGGGATCCGGCACGGGCCGCAGCCGGCGGGCCTTCAGCGTGGGATGGCCTCCCGGCTGATAGGTGACCACCAGCGCGCGGCGCGCCGTGGCCGAGCCGTTCGGACCGGAGCCGTGCACGAGCCAGGGATCGAAGAAGACGAGGGAACCGGCCGGGACCTCCAGGAGCACCTCGCGGGAGCGATCCACCCGCGCGGGATCCGTGTAGAAGCCCCCGAGCTGCGTGCCGTCGTCGGTCCCGGGCAGCGCCCCCGCGCGGTGGCTGCCGCGGACGACGCGCAGGCAGCCGTTGGCGGCGTCGGCCGCGTCGAGGGCGACGTAGACGTTCGGCAGCCGGTCCGGATGGGCGCAGGCGTGGGTCCAGTAGGGCGCGTCCTGGTGCCAGCCGAAGCCGCTGCCCTCCCCGGCCCGCTTGAGGTTGAGCTTGTCGGTCCAGAGGGCGAGGTCCCGGGTCCCGAGGAGGCCGCGGACGGGCTCCGTGAGCCGCGGGTCCTCCACGAGCGCCTCCAGGCGCGGCTCCAGTTCGGCCACGGGCTCGATCACCCGGATCGTCTCGCTCCCCGGGCTGTGCTCGAACTGCACGGTGACGTGGCCCACGTCCACGAAGCGCTTGCCGTCGAGGAAATAGGTGCGCCCCTGATCCCGCACTCGCGCCGCCGCGGTGCGGGCCGCGGTCTCCGCGGCGTCGCGCAGCACGGCGAGTTCGTCCGCGTCGAAGCAGGCCGGGCGCAGGAAGAAGCCGTCCTCGCGCCAGGCGCGGGCCTCCCCCTCGGTCAGCGCCTGCGGCGCGCCCGGCTCGTCGATCGCCTGCCCCGCGAGCGGCATGGTCTCTCCCCTTCCTTCGAGCTGGCTCATGGTAGCCGCTGGCGCACCGGGCCGTGCTAGCGTCCGGCCGCAGGGGACGGGAGGAGAGACCGATGGGGCCGCAGCGGAAGGACGGCAGGGACCGCGCAGGCATCCTCGCGGGCGTCGTGCTCGCGCTCGCCGGCGCCGCCGCGACCGGCGCCGAGGGCGACTGGCCCGTCTACGGCGGCGATCCGGCCCACACGCGCTACACGCCGCTCGCGCAGATCGACGCGTCCAACGTGGCCGAGCTCGAGGTCGCCTGGCGCTGGAGCGCACGGAACTTCGGGCCGAACCCCCTGATCCGCTCGGCCACCACGCCCCTCTATGTCGACGGCGTGCTCTACGCCACGGCGGGCCAGCGCCGCGCCGTGGTCGCCCTCGACCCCGCCAGCGGCGAAACGCTCTGGTCCTGGCGCATGGACGAGGGGGAGCGGCTGACCGGCGCCCCGCGGCCGAATCCGGGCCGGGGCGTGGCCTTCTGGAGCGACGGCGCCGGCGACGACCGGATCCTCGTGATCACCCCCGGCTACCACCTCGCCGCCCTGGACGCGGCCACGGGGCGGCCGATCGCCGGCTTCGGTACGGACGGCGTCGTCGATCTCCAGGCCGGGCACCGGGTCCGCGACGGCGTCCCCATCGAGGGCAGCATCGGCGCGAGCTCGCCGCCGGCGGTGGTCGGGGACGTGATCGTGGTCGGCTCGGCCCAGCACGTGGGCCTGCGCCCGCCCTCGCGCACGAACACGCCGGGCGACGTGCGCGGCTACGACGTGCGCACGGGCGCGCACCTGTGGACCTTCCGGACGATCCCCGAGGCCGGGGAGGCCGGCGTCGAGACCTGGGAGGACGGTTCCTGGCGCTGGACCGGCAACGCCGGCGTGTGGGCGCCGATCTCCCACGACCCGGCGACGGGGCGGGTGTTCCTGCCCACGGAGGCCGCCACCGGCGACTACTACGGCGGCCACCGGCCGGGCGCGAACCGCTTCTCCACCAGCCTCGTGTGCCTCGACGCGCGCACCGGCGAGCGCCTCTGGGACTTCCAGACGGTCCATCACGACATCTGGGACTACGACAATCCGGCGGCCCCGATCCTCGCGGACCTCGAGATCGACGGTCGGCCCCGGCAGGTGGTGATCCAGCTCACCAAGCAGGGCTTCGCCTACGTGCTCGACCGGCGCGACGGCACGCCCGTGTGGCCCATCGAGGAGCGGACCGTGCCGCGCTCGGACGTCCCCGGCGAGTGGACCGCACCGACCCAGCCCTTCCCGACCCGTCCGCCGCCCTTCGAACGGCAGGGGTTCACGGCGCAGGACCTGATCGCCTTCACGCCGGAGATCGCCGCCCGGGCCCGGGAGGTCGCGGCGGCGTACCGCTTCGGGCCGCTGTTCACGCCGCCCTCGCTCCGGGACGCCGCGGACGGAACCCGCGGAACCCTCTCCCTGCCCGGGACCATCGGCGGCGCGAACTGGGAGGGCGGCGCCCTCGATCCGGAGACGGGCCGCCTCTACGTGGGCTCCATGACCAACCCGACGGTGCTGTCCCTGATCCCCGGCGAGGAGGCCGGCTCGGACATGGACTTCGTCTTCGGCGCCGAGCCCGCCCGGCTCGCGCCCGGCGTGCCGCTCGTCGAGCCGCCCTGGGGCCGGATCACGGCCCTGGACCTCACGGACGGCAGCCTCGCCTGGAGCGTTCCCAACGGCGACACGCCGCCGGGCCTCGCCGAGCGTCTCGGCCTCGACCCGCAGGCGCTGCCGCGCACGGGACGCACCTCCCGCGCCGGGCTCCTGGTGACCCGCACCCTCCTGTTCGCCGGCGAGGGGGCCGGCGGCGGACCCTTCCTCCACGCGCTCGACAAGGCCACGGGGGAGACGCTCGCCACGATCGCGCTCCCGGCGCCCCAGACCGGCCTGCCCATGAGCTACCGGCACGCGGGACGGCAGTACGTCGTCCTGTCCGTGGGTGGCGCTGGCGAGCCCGCGGAGCTGGTGGCCCTGACGCTGCCCTGAAAGCGTTCCGGCGTTCCGGCGCGCCGTCCGGCATCCGGGCCGCCGGCGCGTTGTACGGCCCCGACCCTTCGGGTACCTTCCACGCCCCGTTTCCCGAGCCCTCCCGGAGACGCTCCAGCCATGGCCCAGTACGTCTACACGATGAATCGTGTGAGCAAGATCGTCCCGCCGAAGCGGGAGATCCTGAAGGACATCTCCCTGTCGTTCTTCCCCGGCGCCAAGATCGGCGTGCTGGGTCTGAACGGAGCGGGCAAGTCCACGCTCCTGCGGATCATGGCGGGCGTGGACACGGAGATCGACGGCGAGGCGCGCCCGCAGCCCGGGATCCGCGTCGGCTATCTCGAGCAGGAGCCGCAGCTCGATCCGGAGAAGGACGTGCGCGGCAACGTCGAGGAAGGCGTCGCCGAAGTGAAGGCGCTCCTCGACGAGTTCAACGAGATCTCCATGAAGTTCGCCGAGCCCATGGACGACGACGAGATGAACCGTCTCCTCGAGCGCCAGGGCGAGCTGCAGAGCGCCATCGACGCGGCCGAGGGCTGGGAACTCGAGCGCACCCTCGAGATCGCCGCCGACGCCCTGCGCCTGCCGCCCTGGGACGCGGACGTGACCAAGCTCTCCGGGGGCGAGCGCCGCCGCGTGGCCCTCTGCCGGCTGCTGCTCTCGAAGCCCGACATGCTCCTGCTCGACGAGCCCACGAACCACCTCGACGCCGAGTCCGTGGGCTGGCTCGAGCGTTTCCTCACGGAGTACCCGGGCACCGTCGTGGCCATCACCCACGACCGCTACTTCCTGGACAACGCCGCCGAGTGGATCCTCGAGCTCGACCGCGGCCGCGGCATCCCCTACCAGGGCAACTACTCCACCTGGCTCGAGGCGAAGGAGAAGCGTCTCGCGCAGGAGGAGAAGGCCGAGGAGAGCCGGAAGCGCGCCATCAAGGCGGAGCTCGAGTGGGTGCGCGCGAACCCGAAGGGCCGTCAGGCGAAGAGCAAGGCGCGCCTGGCCCGCTTCGAGGAACTGAACTCGAAGGAGTACCAGCAGCGCAACGAGACGAACGAGATCTTCATCCCGCCGGGCCCGCGGCTCGGGGACAAGGTGATCGAGTTCCACCACGTCACCAAGGGCTTCGGCGACGAGGTCCTCATCGACGATCTGTCCTTCATGATCCCGCCCGGCGCCATCGTGGGGATCGTCGGCCCGAACGGCGCCGGCAAGACGACCCTGTTCCGCATGATCACGGGGCAGGAGCAGCCGGACTCCGGCGAGGTGGTGATCGGCGACACGGTGCAGATCGCGAGCGTCAGCCAGCTCCGGGACGAGGACCTGGACGACAAGAAGACCGTGTGGGAGGAGGTCTCCGACGGCTTCGACATCATGGAGGTGGGCGGCTTCGAGATTCCGTCGCGCGCCTACGTGGGCCGCTTCAACTTCAAGGGCTCGGACCAGCAGAAGCGCGTGGGCGAGCTCTCCGGCGGCGAGCGCTCGCGGCTGCAGCTCGCGAAGATCCTCAAGCAGGGCGCCAACGTGCTCATGCTCGACGAGCCCACGAACGACATCGACGTGGAGACGCTGCGCGCCCTCGAGGAGGCCATGCTCGAGTTCCCGGGCACGGTGCTCGTGATCAGCCACGA
>JAZBPF010000508.1:0-2281 GCA_036351515.1 Pseudomonadales bacterium
CGCGCTGTAGAGCCCCTGCAGCGCCTGCCGGCGACAGGTGGGGAGATCGACGATGCCGCGCGCCCAGTCGTCGAGGGGCACGCGGCAGCCGCGGTAGAGCTGGGCGGCGAGGAAGCCCGCCGACAGCGCCCCGCGGAGCAGCCCCTCGCGCTGGAGCCGGCTGCAGGCCTGCGCGGCGGCCTGCAGCATGCGCGCGTCGAGGTCGCCGAGCCCACCGGGTACGGCCCCTTCCTCCACGAGCGCGTGGTTCGCGCGCAGCCCCGCCCGGTAGAAGGGCTCGTCCTCGGCGAAGCAGGCCACGAGCGCCTCCAGCGCACCCTCGAGGCGGGCGAGGCCCGTCCCCTCGGGCAGGACGAGCGCCGCCTCCAGCCGCGCGAAGGTCTCCTCCTGGAGCACCTGCAGGATCGCGGCCTTGGAACCGATGAGGTGGTAGAGCGTCGGCTGCGAGACCCCGGCAGCGCGGGCGAGCGCCCGGGTGGTGAGCGCGTCGGGGCCGCCCTCGGCCACGAAGTCCCGGGCCGCGGCCAGGATGCGGACGCGGCGCTGCTGCTGGGCTTCGCGACGGGCGTTCACGGGAAGGCAGGCTCCGGGGACGGGACCCGACACGGTCCGCCACGGCCGGCGCCGGGGCCAGCGAAGGGGTACGAGCGGTGCCAGCGCACCGACGTCCGGGGTGGGGATCGCGCACTGCGTGCGCTTCCCACAGGGCGTCAGCGCGCGTGGGAAGCCGACGAAGTCGGCGATCGGGCGGAGCGGAGCGGGGGCTTCGCTCGACGGGGGATCGCGCACTGCGTGCGCTTCCCACGGGGCGCCAGCGCGCGTGGGAAGCCGACGAAGTCGGCGATCGGGCCAACCGGAGCGGGGGCTTCGCTCGACGGGGGATCGCGCACTGCGTGCGCTGCTCACGGGGCGTCAGCGCGCGTGGGAAGCCGACGAAGTCGGCGATCGGGCGGACTGGAGCGGGGGCTTCGCTCGACGGGGGACCACGCACTGCGTGCGCTTCCCACAGGGCGTCCGCGCGCGTGGGAAGCCGACGAAGTCGGCGATCGGGCCAACCGGAGCGGGGGCTTCGCTCGACGGGGGATCGCGCACTGCGTGCGCTTCCCACGGGGCGTCGGCGCGCGTGGGAAGCCGACGAAGTCGGCGATCGGGCGGACCGGAGCGGCGGCTTCGCTCGACGGGGGATCGACGCGGAAGCGGCCTCGCACGGAGGGGGGCGGGTGTCGACGAGCCACGGTGTGAGCTGGCTCGAGAGGACGTGGCATCGCTTCCGAGACGGCATCACCAGGCCTGCTCGGCGACGCACCGTCCGAACGAAGCGCGCGCCGTGGAACACCTCAATACAGGTAGCGAGTGATGTCGAGGGCGCCATGATAGACACCGAGGATGCGGACGTTGCGCTCCTCCGTGACGCGGTAGGCGATACGGTAGTGCCCGTAGACGAGAATGCGGATGTCCCGTCGAGAACCAGGGTACCGATAGCCGCTCTCAGGGTGATCGCGAAGTTGTTCCGCTCGCAGGTAGAGCCCTTCGGCGACGCGTTCAGCTGCCTCGGGGTTGTCCGCAGCGATGTGTTCGAAGATGTCGCGGACCCAGGCCGCAGCCTCCTCCGTCCACTCTACTTCCGCCAAGAACGGATCCGCCGTCCCATCTCTTCATGCGAGATCACCCGCCCCGCCTCTTCGTCGGCGAGACCGCGTTGGATCATGGTGTGCAAGGCGATCTCCCGCAGGATTTCCTCCGACGTACTGTCGTCGGGCTGCTCCTCGACGATGCGCTTGATGTCTTCCTTGGCCGTGCTCATGGGCTCTCCTGATCCGAGCCTTCGTGGCGCAATCGTGGCACACAACGCGCACTGCGTGCGCTTCCCACAGGGCGTCGGCGCGCGTGGGAAGCCGACGAAGTCGGCGATCGGGCGGAGCGGAGCGGAGCCTTCCTGGGACGGGGGATGTCGACCAGCCACTGTGGGAGCCCGCTTCAGCGGCGACTGCAGCGCCCGGCCTCGCAGTCGCCGCTGAAGCGGGCTCCCACAGGGCGTCTTCACCGCCGCACCGCTGGTCAGCGCCGTCATGATCTGTACACTTCGTGAGCAACGGTAGTTCCGGACGTCGCCCGCCGCGACGCCGTTCCGGAGACACGATCCTTGATGCGACACCTCCCCGGCCGCCCGCCCCGCGCGGTGGTCCCGGTCCTTCTGCTGCTCCTCGCCCTCCTCGGCGCCGGCCCGGCGCAGGGGGCCGCGGTGGACTACGCCACGCGCACGGTCACCCTCGCCCTGCGC
>JAZBPF010000509.1:0-2634 GCA_036351515.1 Pseudomonadales bacterium
CACCGCTTCCTGCGCGTCGCCGACCGCTGCCTCGCCGAGCTCGCGGACGCCCCGGACGCGGAGCGCGACCGCGAGGCCCTCGCGGAGATCGTCGCCGGCAAGCGGGCGCGCCTCGGCGCCGTCGTCTGGAACGCGACGCTCGGCTCCGAGGCGCTCGCCTCCGTGTTCACGCTCGACGTCGACGCGCTCGCACCGGAGCGGGTCGACGGCAGCGGGAGCCCCGCGACCGGCGCCGTGCGCGAACTCGCCCGCCGGGCACCGCGCATCGGCGATCCGACCCTCGAGCCCGAGCGCTGGGAGGCGCCCTGGCAGGCGCTCTCCGGCTCCGCCTTCGGCGGCCGGGCCCGGCGCAGCGTCGCGCTCCTCACGCTCGCCCTCGAGGAAGTGGCGGGGCACCTCGAGGCGCGGGAAGCGGAGCGTCCGATCTGCCCCCAGGGGGTACCGACGGACCGGGCGCGCATCCTCCAGAACGTGTTCACGCGCTACTATGCGGGCGCGGTCCAGCCCTACCTGGCCGCCGTGGACGGCGAGCTCCTGCCCTGGTTCGCGGCCCTCGGCACGCTCCGCGCCGCCCAGGAGGCCGAGGCCCCGGCGGGCTTCGACGCCGCCACCGCCCCGATCGTCGATCCGGCGGTCCCCGGCGGGGAGTGGTCGCGGCTCGTGGCCGCCCGCGATCGGCACACCCGGGCGTGGCAGGATCTGCTCGGCCGCTGCGATCTCGCGCCTGCGCGGCCCTGACCGGGAGGAGACCACCGTGCGCACGCTCATCGTCCTCGCGCTCATCGGCGTCGTCGGCTGGGCGCTCCTGCGCAGCCTGCGCGAGCAGCGCCGGGCCTGGCTCGACCGGCTGGCGCTGGCCGGCGTCTGGAGCGGCGAGACCGACGGGCGACGCTATCGCCTGGAACTCGAGGGCGGCCCGGAGGGGGGGCGCTACCGGGAACGCAGCGACGGACCCGAGGGCCGCCGGGAGGAGTCCGGGCGCTGGAGCGTGTCCGGCCACACGCTGCACTTCGAGCCCGACGAGGCGGCGCCCAGCGACTGCGAGCTCCGGCTCTTCGCCCCGGGCCGCATCGGCCTGCACGGCCCCGGCCGCGAGCGCCGCGTCTACGAGCGCCGCAGCGACAACGTGGTGCCCCTGCGCCGCGACGCGCGCTGACGCCCGCTCAGGCGCGGGTCGCGCGGCTCACGCCCATGGCGACGAGCGTCCCGGCGAGGAAGCCCGGGACGATCTCGTAGAGCTCGAACAGCCCGCCCGAGAGCTCCCCCCAGAGGATCACGGTCCCGCCTCCCGCGAGCATGCCCGCGAGCGCCCCCGCGGCCGTGAGCGGGCGCCAGTGCAGCGCCAGCAGGATCACCGGCCCGAAGCTCGCTCCGAGCCCCGCCCAGGCGTAGCTCACGAGCGTGAGGACGCGATTGTCCGGATCGAGGGCGAGGGCGAGGGCGACGCCTGCCACTGCGAGCACGGCGAGACGGCCCACGTGCACGAGTTCGCGCGGCGAGGCCGTGGGCCGGAGCATGGGACGGTAGAGGTCCTCGGCCAGCGCCGTGGAGGCCACGAGCAGCTGCGAGTCGATGGTGCTCATGACGGCGGCCAGGATCGCCGCCAGCACGATGCCCGCGAAGGCCGGCAGGAACAGGGTCTGCGTGAGGGCGATGAACACGGTCTCCGCGTCCTCGCCGCGCAGCGGTGGGTCGAACCACACGCGCCCGCCCACGCCCACGGCCACGGCGGCGACGCCGCAGACGATCATCCAGCTCATGCCGATGCGCCGCGCCCGGGGCACCGCCGCCTCGCTCTCGATGGCCATGAAGCGCGCGAGGATGTGCGGCTGGCCGAAGTAGCCGAGGCCCCAGGCCACGAGGGAGAGCCAGGCGAGGGGGCCGAGGTCCCGGAACGGATCGAGCGCCTCCGGGGCCGGCATGGGCACGCCCGGTTGCACGGCCAGGACCACGGGCACGGCGATGAGGGCGCCGAGCATCAGCAGGCCCTGGAAGAAGTCCGTCCAGGCCACGGCCAGGAAGCCGCCGGCGACCGTGTAGGCGACGATCACGCCGCCGCCGATGAACAGCGCCTGCGTGTAGGGCAGCTCGAGCGTCGACTCGAAGAGCCGGGCCCCGGCCACGAGCCCGGAGCTCACGTAGAAGGTGAAGAAGAACAGCACGGCCACGGTGGCGGTGACGCGCAGGGCGCGCACGAGCTCCGGATGCGCGTCGCGGGCGAGGCGCCGGACGAGGAACTCGGGGATCGTCAGGGCCCCGCCGCCCTCGGCCTCCGCGGCCGTCGCGCGGCGCAGGGGCGCGGCCACCACCAGCCAGTTGATCCACGCCCCGGCCACGAGACCCACCACGATCCACGCCTCGCGGACGCCGGCGAGGTACACGGCGCCGGGGAGCCCGAGGAGCAGCCAGCCGCTCATGTCCGAGGCGCCGGCCGAGAGGGCGGTCACCGCCGGCCCGAGGGTCCGTCCGCCGAGCGCGTAGTCGGTGACGTCCCGGGTGCGGTACCAGGCGACGCCGGCGATGACGAAGAGTCCGAGGAGGTAGGCGAGAAAGGCGGCGAGGGTGGCGGTGTTCAACACGCGCTCCCGGCGGCGACACGGAAGCGCACCATTCGAGCACGCCCGCCGCCGCGGG
>JAZBPF010000510.1:0-5332 GCA_036351515.1 Pseudomonadales bacterium
GCTGCGCGGGCCGCGGGCGTCGGTGGCGAGGTGCTCTGCACCGTCTTCTGACGAGTCGGATCGAACCATGTCGAGAGTAGCGAAGGACCCCATCGTCCTGCCCAGCGGCGTCGAGGCGACCCTTTCCGGGGACGAGCTCCGCGTGAAGGGTGCCAAGGGGCAGCTCAGCATGAAGGTCAACCCGGCGGTGAAGATCGCCCAGGAGGACGGCCGGCTGATCTTCGAGGCGGCCGGCGACGCGGAGAACGGCTGGGCCCAGGCGGGCACGGCGCGTGCGCTCGCGAACAACCTCGTGGTCGGCGTGACCCAGGGCTTCGAGAAGCGGTTGCAGCTCGTCGGTGTCGGCTACCGGGCGCAGGCGCAGGGCCGGGCCCTGAACCTGTCCCTCGGCTTCTCCCACCCGGTGGTCTACCAGCTGCCGGAAGGGATCGAGGCCGAGACGCCGACCCAGACGGAGATCGTCATCCGCGGGATCGACAAGCAGCGCGTCGGTCAGGTGTCCGCCGAGATCCGCGAGTTCCGGCCCCCCGAGCCCTACAAGGGCAAGGGCGTGCGCTACGCGAACGAGCAGGTCCGCCGGAAGGAAGCGAAGAAGAAGTGATCGCAGGCCCGCGGCCGGCGCCCGCCGGCGCGCCGCGGTGGCCCGGTGCATTCAGCGAGAGCCCGAGAAGATGAAACCGAATGCCAAGAAGGATGCCCGCCTGCGCCGTGCCCGGCGCGGCCGTGCGCACATGCGCAAGCTCGGCGTGCACCGCCTGTGCGTGCATCGCACGCCGCGGCACATGTACGCCCAGGTGATCTCGCCGGACGGGGCGCGCGTCCTGGCGGCGGCCTCCACCCTGGACGCGGCCCTGCGCGAGGGGACCACGGGCAACGTCGACGCGGCGACCCGGGTCGGCAAGCTCATCGCCGAGCGGGCCCGGGAGGCGGGCGTGACGGCGGTCGCCTTCGATCGCTCGGGCTACCGCTACCACGGCCGGGTGAAGGCCCTCGCCGAAGCAGCCCGCGAAGCCGGGCTCCAGTTCTGAGGAAGTCGAGATGGCGTATACCGACGAAGTCCGCGAAGAAGGCCTGGTCGAGAAGCTCGTCCAGATCAACCGCGTCGCCAAGGTGGTGAAGGGTGGCCGGATCTTCGGCTTCACCGCCCTCGCGGTGGTCGGGGACGGGGCCGGCCGGGTCGGCTTCGGCCGTGGCAAGGCGCGCGAGGTGCCCACCGCGATCCAGAAGGCCATGGAGGCCGCGCGGCGCAACATGATCGACGTGGACCTGAACGGTTCGACGATCTGGTATGCGACCACGGCGAACCACGGGGCCTCGAAGGTGTACATGCAGCCGGCCTCGGAAGGGACCGGCGTGATCGCCGGGGGCACCATGCGTGCCCTCCTCGAGGCTGCGGGCGTGCACGACGTGCTCGCCAAGTGCTACGGCTCCACCAATCCGGTGAACGTGGTCCAGGCGACGTTCAAGGCCCTGAAGAACATCCGGTCCCCCGGCCAGGTCGCGGCGAAGCGCGGCAAGACGGTCGAAGAGATCGCCGGCTGACCGGCCCGGCGCGAGTTCGAGGTTTCGAGATGGCTGACAAGACGATCAGGGTGACGCTGGTCCGCAGCATGGCCGGGCGCCTGAAGAAGCACCAGGCCTGCGTGCGCGGTCTCGGCCTGCGTCGCATCGGGCACACGGTCGAGGTGGAGGACACCCCGTCCGTGCGCGGCATGATCAACAAGGTCCCGTACCTCGTGCGGGTCGAGGGAGAGTGACCATGCGTCTGAACGATCTCCATCCGGCGCCCGGCAGCCGCCCCGGCAAGAAGCGCGTGGGGCGCGGTACCTCCAGCGGCATCGGCAAGACCGGCGGCCGTGGGGTGAAGGGTCAGACCTCCCGTTCCGGCAGCTCCATCCGTCCGGGCTTCGAGGGTGGCCAGATGCCGCTCCAGCGGCGGGTGCCGAAGTTCGGCTTCCTCTCGCGCATCGGCCGCGTGACGGCCGAAGTGCGCCTGTCGGAGCTGCGCAAGGTCGAGGGCGACGTCGTCGACCTGGACGCGCTGAAGAAGGCGAACGTGATCCGGCGTGACATGAAGCGCGCGCGGATCATGCTGAGCGGCGAGATCGACCGGCCGGTCACGGTGCGCGGCATCGCGGTGTCGAAGGGCGCCCGGGCGGCCATCGAGGCCGCCGGCGGCAAGGTCGAGGAAGAGGTCGCAGCCGCGGCCGAATGAGACGAGCGCGGACCGCCCCCGGGCGGTCCGTGAGCGAGGCGAGGCGATGGCAGTCAATCCGCAGTCACTGGCAGGCGCGCAGGCGGGAGTGCAGGAACTCCTCCGCCGGCTCCTGTTCGTGCTGATCGCGCTGCTCGTGTACCGGGTGGGGACCCACATCCCCGTCCCGGGCATCGATCCCGATCGCCTCGCGCAGCTCTTCGAGCAGAACCAGGGCGGCATCCTGGAGATGTTCAACATGTTCTCCGGCGGCGCGCTGGAGCGCATGAGCATCCTCGCGCTCGGCGTGATGCCCTACATCACCGCCTCGATCATCATGAACCTGCTCACGGCCATGGATCCGCGCCTCGAGCAGCTGCGCAAGGAAGGCGAGGCCGGCCGGCGCAAGATCATGCAGTACACGCGCTACGGCACCGTCGCCATCGCCCTCGTGCAGGGCTGGGGCATGTCCGTGGGGCTCGCCTCCCAGGGGCTCTCCTACGTGACGGGTTTCGGCTTCTACTTCGTGGCCACCGTCTCCCTGGTGACCGGCGCCGTGTTCATGATGTGGCTCGGCGAGCAGATCACGGAGCGGGGCGTCGGCAACGGCATCTCCCTGCTGATCTTCGCGGGCATCGTCGCCGGCTTCCCGGCGGCGATCGGCCAGAGCTTCGAGTCCGCGCGCCAGGGGGACGTGAACATCATCGCGCTGCTCGCCATCGCGGCCCTGGCGATCTGCGTCATCGCCTTCGTGGTGTTCGTGGAGCGGGGCCAGCGCCGCATCGTCGTGAACTACGCCAAGCGGCAGCAGGGGCGGCGCGTCTACGCGGCGCAGTCCAGTCACCTGCCGCTGAAGGTGAACATGGCCGGGGTCATTCCCGCGATCTTCGCCTCGAGCCTGCTCCTGGCCCCCGCGTCCCTGGCCCAGTGGTTCGGTCAGTCGCCGGGCATGGAGTGGCTCCAGGAGATCGCCCTGGCCCTGTCTCCGGGCAACTTCCTCTACATCCTGATGTTCGCCGCCGGGATCATCTTCTTCTGCTTCTTCTACACGGCGCTCATGTTCAATCCGAAGGAGATCGCGGAGAACCTGAAGCGCCAGGGGGCCTACGTGCCCGGCATCCGGCCCGGTCCCCAGACGGCCAAGTACATCGACGACATCACCACGCGCCTGACGATGTTCGGCTCCCTCTACATCGCGGCCGTGTGCCTGCTCCCGGAGTTCCTGGTGGTGGGCTTCGACGTCACCTTCCGCCTCGGCGGGACGGCGATGCTCATCGTCGTCGTGGTCTCCATGGACTTCATGGCCCAGGTGCAGGCGCACCTCATGTCGAGCCAGTACGCGAAGCTCATGGAGCGGTCCAACATCCAGAACTACGGACGCAGCATGCGCCGCACCTGAGCGGCCTGCGCGGGAGTCGAGAGCAATGAAGGTTCGAGCATCGGTACGCAAGATCTGCCGGAACTGCAAGATCATCCGCCGGAAGGGTTCCGTGCGCGTGATCTGTGCGGCGGAGCCGCGTCACAAGCAGCGCCAGGGCTGAGCCGCCCCGGGGCGGCGACGTACGCGATTGATTTTCGAGGGCCGTGCGGTTACCCTCTCGCGCCTTTTTCGGCGGGGAACCGCGGCCACGTGAACGTGGGAGTGCCTTAGATGGCCCGTATTGCCGGTGTCAACATCCCGGACAACAAGCACGCGGGGATCTCGCTGACCTACATCTACGGGATCGGTCGGACCACCGCGAAGAAGCTCTGCGAGACCGTGGGGATCGATCCCACGACGCGTCTGTCCGATCTCACCGACGGCGAGATCGACGCGCTGCGCAACGAGATCGGCCGCATGACCGTGGAGGGCGACCTGCGCCGGGAGGTGTCCATGAACATCAAGCGGCTCATGGACCTCGGCTGCTACCGCGGGATCCGCCACCGCCGCGGCCTGCCGCTGCGCGGTCAGCGCACCAAGACGAACGCCCGGACCCGCAAGGGCCCGGCCCGTCCGATCCGCAAGTGAACCTGCGGGCGCGGAGTTCCGCGTTCGTCACGACATGACTCGGGATTGACGAGAGATGGCAGAAGCCGGTTCCAAGAAGCGCGCGAAGAAGGTCGTGGCCGACGGCGTCGCCCACGTCCACGCGTCCTTCAACAACACGATCATCACCATCACGGACCGCCAGGGCAACGCCCTGTGCTGGGCGACCTCCGGCGGCAGCGGCTTCCGCGGCTCCCGGAAGTCCACGCCCTTCGCGGCCCAGGTGGCGGCCGAGCGCGCGGGCAACGCCGCCCTCGAGTACGGCATGAAGAACCTCGACGTGTACGTGAAGGGGCCGGGGCCGGGTCGCGAGTCGGCGGTGCGTGCGCTGAATGCGGTCGGTTTCCGCATCTCCAGCATCACCGACGTCACGCCCATCCCGCACAACGGCTGCCGCCCGCCGAAGAAGCGGCGCGTCTGAGCCGTCCGGGGTTCGCCCCGGACCGCCGACCGATCAGGAGAACCAGATGGCCCGTTACACCGGTCCGCGACTGAAGCTGGCACGCCGCGAGGGCACCGACCTGATGCTCACGAGCGGCGTCCGTCCGCTCGACTCGAAGTGCAAGGCGGAGACCCCGCCCGGCCAGCACGGCGCGCGGCGCCAGCGTCCGTCCGACTACGCCGTCCAGCTGCGCGAGAAGCAGAAGGTGCGCCGCATCTACGGCGTGCTCGAGCGCCAGTTCCGCAGCTACTACAAGCGCGCGGACCGGCAGAAGGGCGCCACGGGCGAGAACCTGCTCCGGCTCCTCGAGGGGCGTCTCGACAACGTGGTCTACCGCATGGGCTTCGGGGCCACCCGCGCCGAGTCGCGGCAGCTCGTGTCGCACAAGAGCATCGAGGTGAACGGTGAGGCGGTGAACATCCCCTCCTACCAGGTCCAGCCCGGCGACGTCGTCGCCGTCCGCGAGAAGGCCCGCAGCCAGCTCCGTATCCAGGCGGCGCTGCAGCTCGCGGCCCAGCGTGCGCCCGTGGAGTGGATCGAGGTCGACGGCACCAAGCTGTCCGGGACCTTCAAGCGTCATCCGGACCGCGGCGAGCTGCCCTCGGAGATCAACGAGAACCTGATCGTCGAGCTCTACTCCAAGTAATTCACTTACGGCAGGTGAACTCCA
>JAZBPF010000511.1:0-2040 GCA_036351515.1 Pseudomonadales bacterium
CGCGCTCCCCGAGGGCTCCGTGGGGCTGCTGCCCTGCGGCCTGGGTACGCAGCTGCTGCCCTGGACCGTGGGGGAGGGCTGGGCCAAGCGCATGATCCTCTGCGGCGAGCGGGTGGATGTGGAAACGGCATTGCGCATCGGTCTCGTGGAGGAGGTCGTCGAGCGGGGGCAGGGCCTCGAGGCCGCGCGGGCGCTCGCGACGAAGGTGGGCAAGCAGAGCCCCGTGGCCGTGAGCGCCTGCAAGCAGCTCATTCAGCGCGCCCGCACCGGCGCCGTGGGCGCCTCCTTCGCGGCGGAGCGCGAGGCCTTCGTGGACCTCTTCGACACGGAGGACCAGCGCGAGGGCGTGAACGCCTTCCTGGAGAAGCGCGCCCCCGTGTGGAAGAACGCCTGAAGCTTTCGACGCCCCCTGTGGGAGCCCGCTTCAGCGGCGACGATCGGGGCCCGGCGAAGTAGATCGCGGCTGAAGCCCGCTCCCACAGGGGCGGTGGCGCATCCCTTGTGGGAGCCAGCTTCAGCCGCACCGGCGGACCGGGCGATCAGCTTCGGTCGAGCCTTGAATCGCGGCTGAAGCGTGCTCGTACAGGGCTGTTGACCGTTGCGAGGAGCCGAGATGAACGAACGCATCCTGAACGCCGAGGACGCCCCCGCCGTCCTCGCGGAATGGGAGATCGAGCGCGGCGGGCGGATCGGCGTGATCACGCTGAACGTCCCGAAGACGCTGAACTCCCTCACGCTCGAGATGATCGACGCCATGGACGCGCAGCTGCGCGCCTGGGCCGAGGCACCGGAAGTGGTCGCGGTCTATCTGCGCGGGGCCGGCGAGCGGGCCTTCTGCGCCGGTGGCGACATCCAGGCCCTCTACCGCTCCATGGTCGCGAACCACGAGGCGGGGGAGCTCGTGGACCGCTATGCCGAGACCTTCTTCGAGCACGAGTACCGCCTCGACCACCGGATCCACGTCTATCCGAAGCCGGTGGTGTGCTTCGGCCACGGGGTCGTGATGGGGGGCGGGCTCGGGATCCTGTCCGCCGCGAGCCATCGCGTCGTGACGGAGTCGAGCCGCGTCGCCATGCCGGAGATCACCATCGGCCTCTTCCCGGATGCGGGCGGGACGACGCTGCTGTCGTCCATGCCCGGGCACTTCGGCCTGTTCCTCGGGCTCACGGGGGCGCAGATCAACGGCGCCGACGCCGTCGAGGTGGGCCTCGGGCGCTTCCTGCTGCGTACGGAGGCCCGGGAATCGCTGGAGCGAGGGCTCCTCGAGGCCCGCTGGCACGGGGACGCGGAGCAGGATCGCGCCATGCTCGACGTGCTCCTCGGCAATCTCGACGCCGAGGCCCGCGAGGCGCGTCCGGCCCCGCAGGCGGGCCCGCTGCGCCGGACGATCGACGAGGCACTGGCCGAGGCGGACGGGGACTACACGGCGGCCATCAACGGCGTGCGGAAGCTGCGCGGCCACGGCGGCTGGATCGACCGCGCGGTCGACACGATGGAGGCCGGCTGTCCGGTCACGGCGGGCATCGTCGTCGAGCAGCTGCGCCGGGCGAAGGACCTGTCCCTCGCCGACCGCTTCCGCATGGAGATGGTGATCGGCACCCACTGCGCGCGGAACCGCGACTTCGCCGAGGGCGTGCGGGCGCTGCTCATCGACAAGGACCGCTCGCCGCAGTGGAGCGTGGAGGGGCTGGACGCGCTGTCGCCGAAGACGGTGCAGGCGCACTTCGAGCCGCCCTGGGACGAGAATCCATTGGCGGATCTGCGCGATCCCTGATACGCGTCCCGGGAGCGGTCTTCGACCGCTTGGAACGAAGCAGTCGCGACTGAAGTCTGCTCCCACAGCGCGGATCGGCACCCCGCTTGTGGGAGCGGGCTCTAGCCGCGACGGCAAGGCGGGATCGAAGCAGTCGCGACTGAAGTCCGCTCCCACAGGGTGGATCGACACCCCGCTTGTGGGAGCCAGCTTCAGCGGCGACTGACGGCGCCCGACCGGAGTCGTCGCGACTGAAGTCTGCTCCCACGGGGCGGATCGGCACCCCG
>JAZBPF010000512.1:0-2238 GCA_036351515.1 Pseudomonadales bacterium
ATCGACCGAGGGGCCTTCGCGGAGACTGCGCCCCACGTGGAGCAGCGTCGCCACCAGGCCCCAGAGCAGGCCGACCACCACGCCGGCGTCGAGGATCCCGCGCCAGGGCTGCGGCAACGCACGGTAGACGAGGACGATGGCGACGACGCCGGCGGTGAGGGCGAAGGCGGAGATCACCCGGCGCCGCGGCGCGTGGAGGAAGCCCATGCACACCAGGGGCGCGAGCAGGGTCTGCAGCGCCGTGGCGTGACGGTAGAGATGGTGCGCCCGGGCCGCCAGCCGCGGCGAGTAGCTCTGCTGGAAGCCGCGATAGCCCTCCACCCAGGCCATGAAGAGGAGGTTGCCCGCGAACAGGGCCCAGTGCGCGGCGTGCCAGTCGAAGGCGAGGCTGGCGGCGGCGAGCTGGGCGAGGCGCCAGACGGCGAAGGCGAGGAGCAGGGTGAAGCCGCCCACACCCCAGACGAGCGCGACCGTGCCGAGCGTTCCGCCACCGCCACCGGCGGCGGTGCCCTCGTCGTAGCGGAGCGTCACGGCTGCGCCTCCGCGCTCGGCCCTGCGTCGCACGGCGTCAATAGAGATGCTCCCGCTCGTCCTGCGCGAGGGCCGCGTCCACGGTGCGCACGAGCGCCTCGTCGGGGTCGTGGGCCCGGCCGTGGATCTGATCGAGCACCATGCGGCCGAGGCTCGGGAACTCCGACCGCTCGAGCTGCCGGGACGCATCCCAGAGCCTCGAGCGCACGAAGGCCTTGGCGCAGTGGAAGTAGAGCTCCTCCACGTGGATCCACAGGCCGAGGCGCGGCGCCTTGCCGCCGACGGCACTCTCCGCAAGAAGCTCCGGATCGTCGACGATCCAGGCCCGGCCGTTCACGCGCAGGGTCTCGTTCATGCCCGGGATCATGCAGAGCAGCCCCACGCGCGGATCCTCGAGGACGTTGACGAGGCTGTCGGCGCGTCGGTTGCCGGGGCGCTCGGGCAGCAGGAGGGTCGTGTCGTCGAGCACGCGCAGGAACCCGGGCGCATCGCCCCGAGGGGAACAGTCGCCCCCGCCCTTCCCTCTCGTGGCCAGGACGACGAAGGGACAGCGCTCGAGGAAGCGGCGCGCATGGTCGTCGATGCGATCGATGGCCTTGGCCCGGGCCCCGTCGCTCGGCTCGCCGTGGATCGCCCGCAGGGCGGCCTCGTCCTCGATCCGGTGCGCGGTGGTGGGGCGGCTCATGGGACGTTCCTCGGAAGCTCGGGCGGACGACACGGGCCCCGCCATCGGAAATCGTACTCGTTCGGACCGCCGCCCTCGACTGCGCCGCGGCGCGCGAGCGCGGGACCCACGGAGGGGGCGTGCGACCGCGGCCCGCGATCAGGGACGGGCGCGGCCAGAACCCTCGCGACCCCGACGGTGGTCGGTGAGCCGAAGCAGGACGCAGAGCACGAGCACACCCCCGAACAGCCCCAGGAAGATCAGCTCTCCGTGCAGGTGGGTCGGCGGCGCCCCATGGCCGGGATGGGCAACGGCGAGCGCGGACGCGCCGGCCGAGACGGACGCGAGCAGGACACGAAGCATCGAGCGCATGGAGCTCCTCCCTGGACTCCGCAAGTCGCGACCGCTCGACAATGGATGCAAATGCGAATTGTTGTCAAATGAAGAAGTCCGGCGCTCCCCCTCCGGCCGGTCGGCCGGTGCGGACCGCTCGCCGGCGCGCTGGCTTGCGGGGTCGCCGTCGGACCCGCCACCTTCTGTGCTCCGGCGACGCTCGAGGCGTGGATCCTGGCCCTGGTGCTCACGCCGCGCCGCCGCGGCCGCTGATCACGGCCGGGCCTCGGCGACCCACGGTCGTTCACCGAAAGTCCACACGATGAAGTCGCAGCCGGGAGCCGGGCGCGTCCCCGCCCCGGTGCCCATCGCGGACCTGCCGACGGCCTCGTCGCCGGACGTCGCGCCGCTCCGGACCGGCAGCCCTCCCGGACCGCTCGTCGCACGTCTCGAAGCCCGGGCTTCCCCCGGATCGACCGATCCGGCATCTTCCGCGCCGCCTCGAAGCCCGAACCCAGGAGACCCCAGCATGTGGCTCGAATCCCCCTCCCGATCGGTCGTCCTCGCGACCGCGTCCATCGTCCTCGCCGTGGGGTTCATCGCGGTCGGCATGACGATCATCAGCGCCGTGCTCTGAGGCGCTCCACCGGGCCGGCGCCGTTGGCGAGCGTGGACGCCGGCGCTCGGGGCGAAGCTGACGCGACTCGAGC
>JAZBPF010000513.1:0-16079 GCA_036351515.1 Pseudomonadales bacterium
GGACTTCAGTCGCGATCCTGCATGGAATCCCCGCAAACGCTGGCGATCGCCGACTCCGTCGGCTTCCCACGGGCCTCGTGGGAAGCGCACGCAGTGCGCGATGCATTCGTCTCGATTTCTTCGGACTCGCGTCGCCGCTGAAGCGGGCTCCCACAGGAGAAGTGCCGCCACGCCTGTGGGAGCGGACTTCAGTCGCGACCCTGCATCGAATCCCCGCAAACGCTGGCGATCGCCGACTCCGTCGGCTTCCCACGGGCCTCGTGCGAAGCGCACGCAGTGCGCGATCCCGGCCTCAGCGGAAGTCCGGATCCAGCCCGCCCTCGTGCGACGGATCGAACTCGTCGGGCTCGTCGTCGACGACCGGGGGCACGAGTCGGTCGCTGCGGTCCGCCTCCGTGATCGCGACGCGGAAGTGCTGGCTGGCATGGGCGAGGCCCTCGCGGGCGTAGAAGCGATGGGCGTCCGTGCGCTGCACGCCGGAGTCGAGGTGCAGCTCCGCGCAGCCTGCTTCCGCGGCGTGGCGGCGCAGCCAGGCGAGGAGCGCGGCGCCGACGCCACCGGAGCGTGCGGCCTCGTCCGTGACGAGGTCGTCCACGTAGAGATGCCGGCCCCAGGCGAGCTTCTCCCCGATCACGAAGCCGGCCACGGCGACCACGCGCCCGCCCCGCCGCACGGCGACGAGCCGGTAGCCCGCGGCGCGCTGGCGCTGCACGCGTTCGAGGAAGCCGCCCTCGTCGAGCTGCGGGCGCAGCTGGGCCATGACGGGCCAGCAGGCGCGGATCGCCGCCTCGGTCTCCGCGACGACGATCTCGAGCCCCGGGATCACGGCGCCAGGCGCGGCAGCAGCTCGCGCAGCGCGGCCACGAACTCCAGGGGCCGGTCGAGGAAGAGATGGTGCTGGGCCCCCTCGAGGGCCACGGCCGGGAAGTCCTCGCCGCGCACTTCGCGCATGTAGGCGAGGGTCCGCCCGGAGAACAGCTTGCTCTCGGCGCCGTAGAGCAGGGCGAGGGGCAGCGTCAGCGACCGCAGGTCCCGCTCGGCGTCCTCCCGCGAGACCCCGGACATGGCTTCGAGGAGGTCCGTGTCGAACTTGAAGGCCCAGCCGCCGTCGATGGCCATGACCGAGTGCCGGGCGATGTACTCGAGGAGAAAGCCGTGCTCGCAGTCCTGCGGTGGCTGCAGGCGGAAGCGGTTGCGGGCGGTCTCGGCGTCCGGATAGAGCACGGGGCGCCCCCCCACGCGCGGCGCGCGATCGTCCAGGGGCTCGTCCGGGTCGCGCACGCCGGCGTCGGCCAGCACCAGACCCGCGAAGCGGTCCGCATGGCGCACGGCGGCATGGAGCCCGATGCGGCCGCCGAAGCTGTGGCCCACGATCACGGTGTCGGCACCGAGGCCCGCCGCGTCCGCCACGGCCCGGAGTTCGTCGGCCCAGGTGTCCGCGTCGTACTCGTGCCGGTAGTCCGAGTCCCCCATGCCCGTCAGATCGAGGGCGGCGACCCGGAACGCGTCCGTGAGCTGCGGGGCGATGAAGTCCCACCAGCGGGCGTGGGCGTTCATGCCGTGCACGAGGAGCAGTCCGGGACGGTCGGCCTCGCCCCAGGCCGACCAGGCGACGTCGCACTCGTCGACCTCGACGGTGCCGTCCTCCCGCGGCGCTTCCACTGCGGCCCAGAACCAGTCCGGAATGCTGCCCATCGTGTCCCTTCCTCCGCCGGAGACGAAGAGGGGAGGCCGTGGCCTCCCCTCTTCCGTGCCGGGCAACCTCAGAGGCTGCCGTAGCGCTTGAGATGGTGATCGACGTTGCCGAAGAGCGTGTCGATCATGGTCAGGCGCTTGAAGTAGTGGCCGACGGAGAGCTCCTCGGTCATGCCCATGCCGCCGTGGAGCTGCACGGCCTGCTGGCCCACGAAGCGGCCCGACTTGCCCACCTGCACCTTGAAGGCGGACACGGCCTTCTTCGCCTCGGTCCCGTAGCCCTCGTCCATGCGCATGGCGGCCATGAACATGAGCGACTTCGACTGCTCGTACTCCATGAACATGTCGACCATGCGGTGCTGGAGCACCTGGAACTTGCCGATGGGCTGGCCGAACTGCACCCGCTGCTTGGAGTACTCGACGGTGGCCTTGTAGAGCACCTCCATGCCGCCGACCGCCTCGCAGCCGACGGCGAGCGTCGCCTCGTCGATCACCTGCTCGATCACCGGCAGGGCCTTGCCGACCTCGCCGAGCACCGCCTCCGCACCGACCTTCACGCCCTCGAGCTTCACCTCGGAGGCGCGCAGCGCGTCCACGGTCGGGTAGTCGCGGCGCGAGAGGCCCGCCGTGTCCGCGTCCACGAGGAACAGCGTGATGCCGTCCGCATCGCGCTGGTCGCCGCTCGTGCGCGCCGACACCACGAGGAAATCCGCGGACGGGGCCCCGAGGACGACGGACTTGTGCCCGTCGAGGACCCAGCCGTCCCCGTCCTGCTTCGCGGTCACGGCCACGTCGGCGAGATTGAAGCGGCTCTGCGGCTCCGCGAAGGCGAAGGCGCCGAGCTTCGAGCCGTCGACTAGGGCGGCGAGATGGCTCTCCTTCTGCGCGGCGCTGCCGGCGTGCTTGAGCAGTCCCCCAGCGAGCACCACGGAGGGCAGGTAGGGCTCGACCACGAGGCCACGACCGATCTGCTCCATGACGAGCATGAGCTCCACCGCACCGCCGCCGAAGCCTCCGTCCTCCTCCGAGAAGGGCACGGCGAGCCAGCCGAGTTCCGCGAACTGCTTCCAGTTGTCCCGGCTGAAGCCTTCCTCGAGCGCCACCACCTTGCGGCGCGTGTCGAAGTCGTAGTCGTTCTGGACGAAGCGCTCGATGCTGTCCTTCAGCATGGTCTGTTCGTCGGAAAGGGAGAAATCCATCGGTCTTCCTCAGTCAGCGTGGATCGACGGGGAGGGTCAGAGCCCCAGGACCGCCTTGGAGATGATGTTCTTCTGGATCTCGTTCGAGCCGCCGAAGATCGACGAGGCGCGGCCGTAGAGCATGCCCTTCAGGGCCGGCGCCACGAACGGATGGCCGATGGGCCCCTCGTTGTCGATCAGGGTCTGGTCCGGATAGGCCATGCCGTAGTACCCGAAGGCCTCGATCTGCATGGACGCGATGGCCTGGGAGATCTCCGTGCCGCGGATCTTCAGGATCGAGGACTCGGGCCCCGGGGCCCCGCCCTGCTCCACCTGCGCGAGCACGCGCAGCTCGGTCATGGAGAGCGCCTCGAGGTCGATCTCGAGCTCGTCCACGCGGCGCCGGAAGTCCGCGTCGTCCCAGAGGGTCGCGCCGTCGACGCCGGTCTCGGCGGCGATGCGCTTCAGGCGCCGCAGCTGCATCTGGCTGCGGGCGACGCCGGCGATGCCCGTGCGCTCGTGCGTGAGCAGGCCCTTGGCGTAGGTCCAGCCCTTGTTCTCCTCGCCCACGAGGTTCTTCGCCGGGACGCGCACGTCCTTCAGCTCCACCTCGTTGACGGAGTGGATGCCGCCGAGGATGTAGATCGGATTGACCGTGATCCCCGGGGACTTCATGTCGATGAGCAGGAAGCTGATGCCTTCCTGCTTCTTGCCGGCGCCGTCCGTGCGCACGAGGCAGAACATCCAGTCCGCCACGTGGGCCCCGGAGGTCCAGATCTTGGTGCCGTTGACCACGAAGTCGTCGCCGTCGCGCACGGCGCGGGTGGCGAGCGCCGCGAGATCCGAGCCGGCGCCGGGCTCCGAGTAGCCCTGGCACCAGATCATGCGCTCCTCGCGGATCCTCGGCAGGAAGGTCTCCTTCTGCTCCGGCGTGCCCCAGGTGTAGAGCACGGGCGCGAGCATGCGGGCACCGAAGGCGGAGAGCTGGGGGCACTCGGCGAGGGCCGTCTCCCGGTCCCAGAGGTACTTCTGGGTGGGGGTCCAGTCCGTGCCGCCCCATTCCTGCGGCCAGTTCGGCACGGCCCAGCCGCGCTCGTTCAGGGCGTCGATCCAGCGGCGGACCTCGGGCGGATGGCGGTTCGACTCCTCGAAGCGCGTGGCCGTGGAGCGCGCCTCGCGCACGTCCTCGGGCCAGTACTCGTCGATGAAGGCGCGCACCTCCGCCTGGAAGGCGAGGTCCTCGTCGCGGAGCTTCAGATCCATGGCATGTCTCTCGCTCGACCGGAGGGGGGACGACGCGGGATCCGGCGGGGAGGACGGGCAGGGGCGAGAACGCGCGCGGCCACGACGACCGAGCCCCTGCGTCCCCTGCCGTGCCCCGACCTCTCCCCGGTCCGGCTCGCGACGGCGGCCGGAATGATACCGCCCCCTTCGTTCGTCGTGCCACGTCCCGGGGCCGGCGGGCCCGCGGCCGCCGGGGCCACCCGCGCCGTGCGTGGAAAGGGTCTCCGGGTGCGGGCAAGATACGCCGCGCGCCCCGTCCCCGGGGCTCCGGTCCGCCGTCATGCAGGAGGAGGAAACGATGGACTTCGAGACGATCCGCTACGAGCTGGAGGACGGGGTCCTCACGCTCACCCTGAACCGGCCGGACCGCCTGAACGCCTTCAACCACACGATGATGAAGGAGCTCATGGAGGCCTTCGACTGCTCCGACGCCGACGACGCGGTGCGCGCGGTGATCGTCACCGGTGCCGGACGCGGCTTCTGCGCCGGTGCGGACCTCGAGAAGGGCGGCGAGACCTTCGACTACGACGCCCGCGAGGACCGCGAGAGCGGTGGTCCGAAGCTCGCCCCGCGCGACGGCGGCGGGCTGCTGACGCTGCGCATCTTCGAGTCGAACAAGCCCGTGATCGCCGCCGTGAACGGCGCCGCCGTGGGCGTGGGCGCGACCATGCAGCTGCCCATGGACATCCGCATCGCCTCCCAGGACGCGAAGTTCGGCTTCGTGTTCGCGCGCCGGGGCATCGTCCCGGAGGCCTGCTCGAGCTGGTTCCTGCCCCGGGTGGTCGGCATCAGCCAGGCGCTCGAGTGGACCTACTCCGGGCGCGTCTTCCCGGCGGCCGAGGCCCTCGCCGGCGGCCTCGTGAAGGAGGTGACGGCGCCGGAGGACCTGCTGCCCCGCGCCCGGGAGATCGCCCGGGAGATCGTCGAGAACACCTCGGCCATCTCGGTCACGCTGATCCGGCACATGATGTGGCGCATGCTCGGCGCCGACCATCCCATGGAGGCGCACAAGCTCGACTCCCGCGGCGTCTACGCCACGGGTCGCGGGCCGGACGCGAAGGAGGGGGTGATGTCCTTCCTCGAGAAGCGCCCGCCGCAGTTCACCGGGCGCCCGAGCGCCGACATGCCCGAGTTCTTCCCCTGGTGGGACGAGCGCGAGTACGGTTGAGGAGTTCACCGTGACGGACACCCCGGAAATCCCGCAGAAGGCCCCCTGCCCCGTCGACGTGGAGGCAGGGCGGCGCTACTTCTGGTGCACCTGCGGTCGCAGCGGCAACCAGCCGTTCTGCGACGGCAGCCACCAGGGGACGGCGTTCTCGCCCCTCCCCTGGACGGCCGAGGAGACCCGCAGGCTGTACTTCTGCGCCTGCAAGCACACGGCGAACGCGCCGTTCTGCGACGGCTCGCACGCCCGCCTCTGACCCTCCGCCCCGCGCGCCGCGCGGGGCGCCCGACGAGTCCGCCCTGGCCATGATCACGCGACTGCTGAACCCCTTTGCCGGTCCCACCGTGGACGATCCGGAGCCCGAGCGACGGCTCCGTGCCGTGGAGCGGCTGGACCCGCTGGAGGGGCTGCCGCTGCTCCTGCGGGTCGCGCGGGAGGACGGGGACGAGCGGGTCCGCCGGGCCGCGGTCGCCCGGATCGACGCGGTGCCCGAGCTCCTCGCGCTCATGGAGTCCGGCGAGGTCGCCGCCGCGGCCCGGGAACGGCTCGCCGCCCTCGTCGAGGACGGCCTCGACATCGCCGCGCTCCTGACCGAGCTCGAGGACCTCGCGTTGCTCCGCCATCTCCTCGACGCGGTCGCGCAGCGGTCCCACTGGGAGGCGGTGCTGGCCCGCATCGACGACGAGGAGGTGCTCGCGGAGATCGCCGTGCACCACGCGCTGGCACCCGTGCGCGACGCCGCGGCGCGCCGGGTCCGCGGCGAGGAGGCGCTCCGGGCCGTGGAGCGCGGCGTGCGCGAACGCGACCGGGCCGTGGCCCGCGCCGTGCGCGAGCGCCTGGAGACGCTCCGCGAGGCGCGCCAGACCCTAGAGGAAGCGGACGCACGGCTCGCGGAACTCGCCGGCGAGGCCCGGCGCCTCGCCGCCTCGGAGGACGAGCCGCGTCTTCCCGAGCGCCTCGGCTGGCTGCGCGAGCAGGTCGCCGCGACCCTGGCCCGGGGCGAGGCCGCGGTGCCCGTGTTCGCGGAGTTCGCCCTCCCGGCACCGGAGCGGGACGGAGCCCGGAGCGACGCCGACGCCGCCCTGGACCGGCTCGCGGCGCGGGTGGAAGCCGACGCCGAAGCGCTCCGGCGCGCCGAGGCGGAAGCCGCCGAGCGCGCGGCGCGAGCGGCCCGGCAGCGCGAGCTGGTCGACGCCCTCGCCCGCCTCGCCGAAGACGTGGAGACCCGCCTGGGCACGGAGGCGGACCTGGTGAACGCCACCGGCGCCCTGCGCACCGCCGTCGCCCTGGAGGACGGACGCTGGGAGGAGGCCGCGGCGGACCCCGCACCGGAGGCGGCGCTCGCCGACCGTCGCGCGCGCCTGCGCGAGGCCCTGGAGGCCGATCTCGCCGCCCTGGAGCGTCTCGCCGCCGCGGGCCCCGCACCGGCCGTCCCGGAGTTCGACGGCACCCTGCCCGAGGGGGTGCCCAAGGCCCCCGAGGAGGCGGCGGCTCTCTGGGCCCGGCGCGCCCCCCTGTTCGAGGCCCGCAGCGCCCTCGAGCGCTGGCTCGCCGCCGTCGCCTGGTCCGAGGGACGGCGAGAGCCGGCGGCGCTGACCGCCGTCCGCGCGCGCCAGGGCGAGCTCGCTGCCGTCGAGGCCGGCATCGAGGAACGCCTGGAGCGGCTGCGCCGCCGCTTCACGAAGCTCGGCGCGCGCCTCGAGAAGGCGATCGACGCCCGCAACCTGAAGCCCGCCGGCGGGATGCTCGCGGAGCTCCGGCGCATGGCGGCGCTGCTGCCCGAGGACGACGCGACCGCATCCGCGCGCGTGGACACGCTCGCCGGAGGCCTCGAGCAGGCGCGCGAGGCCGCCTTCGCGGCCACGGAAGCGGAGCGCGAGGCACTCTGCGCCGCGGCGGAACGGCTGGCCGCGACGGAGCCGGAGGAGCCCGGCGCCCGCGCCGCGGACGTGAAGGGCCTGCGCGAGGCCTGGAACGCCCTCGGGCCCGGCCGCGGCGAGCGCGGCAAGGCCCTGCAGGCACGCTTCGACGCGGCCGCCGAGGCGGCCTTCGCCCCGAGCCGGGCCCACTTCGAGGCCGAGGCCGCCCGCCGGGCGGAGCACACGGCCGCGCGCCGGCGGATCGTCGAGGCGCTCGAACGCTTCCTCGCCGAGCAGGACTGGGAGGCGCCGGACTGGAAGGCCGTCGAGCGCACCTACCGGCGCGCGGGCACCGACTGGCGCGCCCACGAGGACGTGGACGCCGACGGCCGGCGTCTCGGCAAGCGCTACTTCGCCGCCACCCGCGCCCTCCGGGAGCGCCTGGAGCCGCGCTGGAAGGAGAACGTGGCGCGCAAGGAGGCGATCGTCGCCGAGGCCCGCTCCCTGGCGGACCCGTCCGTGCCCGCACCGCAGGCGGCGAGCCGCGCCAAGGGCCTGCAGCAGGCCTGGAAGGACGTGGACGTGGTCCCGCGGAGCGTCGACCGGAAGCTCTGGAGCGAGTTCCGCGCGGCCTGCGACGCGGTCTTCGCGCGCCTCGGCGAACTGCGCGAGGCGGAGCAGGACGCCCGGGCCGGGGCGATCGCCCGCGTGGAGGCGCTCACCCGGAACGTCACCGAGGGCACTGCCGCCGCGGTGGACCGCGAGGCCCTCGCGGCCCTGCCCCTGCGGGAGCTGGAGGAGGCCCTGAGCGCGCTGGAGGGCCAGCGGGGCCCGAAGCCCTCGAAGCAGGAGAAGGACGTGGTGCGCGTGGCTCGCGACGCCCTGGGCGGCGCGCGGAAGGCGCGGCGGACCGTGGGCGAACGCGAGCGCCTCGCCGCCGTGCTCGCGGCCCTCGAGCTCGACGGACGGCTCGCCCGCGCCGAGGCGGACGGTGCGCCGCCGGAGGCGGACGACGGATCCCTCGCCGAACGCTTCCGCTCCGCGCGCGCGGCCCGCGGCGAAGCCGCAGCGGACGACGACGCGCGCCGCGCCGCCTGCGTGGACGTGGAGCTCGCCCTCGGCGTGGAGTCCCCCGCGGAGGACACGCGGCTGCGCCTGGAGCGCCAGGTGGCCCGCCTGTCGTCCGGGCTGCGGGAGGGCAAGCGCGAGGAGGATCCCGTGGGCCGGGTCGAGGAGGCGGTGGCGGCGCTGCTGGCGGTGCCGGCGGCCTCCGGCGACGGGGTGGCCGCAAGCCGCCGGGCCCTCGACGCCGTGCGCACGCGCCTCGCCCCGTGATCGAGGACGTCGTCGTCGACTGTCCCTACTGCGGGGAGCCCTTCGGGACCCTCGTGGACGGGTCCGGCGCGCTCCACGAGGGGGACCTCGAGAGCCGCTACTTCGAGGACTGCGCCGTCTGCTGCCGGCCCATCCTCTTCGTCTGCACCTTCGCCCTGGACGGCTCCCTCGCGGCCTTCGAGGCGCGCACCGACGACGAGGTCTGAACGGGCCCCGCCCCGGTTCCTCAACGGCCCGCCGGGAGCAGCACCCGGACGGCCGCGCCCCCGAGGGGCGAGGCGTCGATGGCGAGCGCGCCGTCGTAGCTCGCCACCAGCTCCGTGACGAGGGCGAGGCCGATGCCCTGCCCGGCCTGCACCGTGTCCGCCCGGGCGCCCCGCGCCAGCACGTGGCGCCGGAGCGCCTCGGGGACGCCGGGACCGTCGTCCTCCACGAGCAGCTCCACGCCTCCCTCCGTGGCCCTCGCCGAGACCCGCACCGCCCGCCGCCCGTACTTGCAGGCGTTGTCCGCGAGGTTGCCGACGATCTCGTAGAGATCGCGTTCGTCCACGGCGACCGCGAGCCCCTCGGGCACGGCGGTCTCGAGGCAGAGGCCGCGCTCGGCGTAGAGCCGTTCGAGTCCCGCCACGATGCGCCGCACGGGCTCCGCGAGGCCGAGAGCGGGCACCGCGAGGGGGTTGCGCGCGACGCTCGCCCGCTGGAGGTGGTGGCCGACGATGGTCTGCATGCGGTCCAGCTGACCCCGTGCCTCCTCCAGCGCCGCCGGGTCCCCGCGGGCCGCCCCGTCCGAGAGGGCGTTGCGGAGGATCGCCAGTGGCGTCTTCAGGCTGTGGGCCAGATCGTCCAGGGTCGTCCGGTAGCGGGCCTGGCGCGCGCGCTCGGATTCGATGAGGCGCTCGAGGGCCCGGGCGAGGCCGGAGAGCTCCACGGGCCAGTCGCCGTCCAGCTCCGTGGTCTCGCCCTGCTCCACGCGCCGGACCTCCGCCGCGACGCGCCCGAGGGGGGCGAGCGCCGCCGCGAGCAGACCCAGCTGGAGCACGAGGAGGCCGGCGCCGGCACCACCGAGCCAGAGAAAGAGCTCCCGGCGGAAGGCGCGGGCCTCGGCCCGGAACGGCGCCCGGTCCAGGGCCACCTCGATGGTGTAGGCCGCGTCCCCCACGGGCCCCTCCCAGAGCACGCCGAAGGCATAGCGGTAGAGAGGCGGCAGCCCAGGCAGGTCGAGGCGGTCGAAGTCGCTCGTGCCCGGCGGTCGCGGGGGCGGTGTCGGCAGCGTGAACGCCGTCGCCTCCAGGCTCCGCGAGCGCCAGACCGGGCGGCCGGTGGCGTCGAGGATCCGTGCGTAGAGACCGGACCCGGGGCTCGCGTAGCGCGGCTCCGGCAGCCGCGCGGGTTCCGTGAGCACCCCGTCGACGACCTCGGCGGAACCGAGGAGCGCGAGGACGCGCACGCGGAGCTGCTCCCGGGCGTTGTCGTCCACGCTCGCCCGGAAGGCGCGGTCGAGCACGAAGCCCGTGGTCGAGAGGAAGCCGAGGAGCACCACCCCTGCGGCCGCCAGCAGCCGCAGGCGCAGGGAGACGGGGCGGCGCCCGCGCATCAGGGTTCCGCGAGCCGGTAGCCCTGGCCGCGGATCGTGTCGATGGGGCGGCGCGCGCCGGCGGGATCGAGCTTGCGCCGCAGGCGGCCGACGAAGACCTCGATGACGTTGCTGTCGCGCTCGAAGTCCTGGGCGTAGAGGTGCTCCGTGAGCTCCGTCTTCGAGACCACCTTGCTCGGGTGCAGCATCAGGTACTCGAGGAGGTTGTACTCGTAGGCCGTGAGGTCCACGCGGGCGCCGTCGACGCGCACCTCCTTGGTGGTGGTGTCGAGCTCGATGGGGCCGTGCCGGAGCACGGCGGAGGCGTGCCCCGCGGCCCGGCGCACCAGCGCCCGCAGCCGCGCGAGGAGTTCCTCGTAGTGGAAGGGCTTGGCGAGGTAGTCGTCGGCCCCGGCCTCGAGGCCGTTGACCTTGTCCTGCCAGCCGTCGCGGGCCGTGAGGATCAGCACGGGCACCGCGCGGTCCTGCTCGCGCAGGCGACGGATCAGGGAGACGCCGTCGAGCTCCGGGAGTCCGATGTCCACGACGGCGACGTCGTAGTCGAACTCCTCGCCGTGATAGAGGCCCTCGCGTCCGTCGGCGGCGACGTCCACGACCATGCCCTCGGCACGCAGGCGCTCGGCCAGCTGGGCCGCGAGGGTCGCCTCGTCCTCGACCAGGAGCACGCGCACGGGCTCAGTCCGGCCCGCGGCGATCGACGACCTCGCCGGTCCGTTCGTCCACGAACAGGGTCTTCACGCGGCCGTCGTCGAGCAGCACCTTCACGCGCATGCCGCGGCGGCCGTCCCGCTCCGCGGGCGCGACGGCGATGACCTGCCCGCCGTAGCGGCGCTGCACGCGGCTGGCGGCGTCCGAGAGGGAGGTCACGGGCGAGCCGTTGCGTTCCAGGGCCGCGGCGAGCCAGGTGCCGGCCTCCGTCGGGGCCGCGGCCAGGGCGCCGGTCACGAGCAGGCACGCGAGGGCATGGCGCACGGCGTGCGCCCTCGCGAGGCTCCGGCTCGTTCGGTCTCTGTGCATCGCGTCCTCGTTCCGTCCACCGGCGAGTCTAGCCCGCATCGCGCACCGCTTCACGGCAGCTCCGCGCAGCGGTGAGCGGTGCGCGCTGGCCGGGTGCCCCGGCTGGTGCGCATGCTCGCGCCGCGGCGCTGAATCGCGGCTGAATCGTCCGCCGGTCACGGCGCTGCCGCGCGGACCCGGGCGATGCCGTGGTCCGGCGCCAGCTCGAGGCAGAGCTCCGCCCGCTCCGGAAGCGTGGCGAGCATGTGCCGCGTGAGGCGCTCGTAGTGATCGACGAAGCGCTGCACCGCCTGCGGGTCCATGCCGGCGCCCGTGCGCGACCGCAGCTCCCGCTCCTGCTCCTCCCGCCAGCGACGCACGGCATCGAAGTCCGGGACCCGGAGCACGAGGAGTGCGTCCGCACGGTCGAAGAGCGGACGGTAGGGGCCGGCGAGCGCCGCGTTCACGGCGCGGCGCCAGCGACCGTCCGGGTCCTCCTCGCGCTCGAGCGCGTTCACCGGGGCGTCGAGCGCCGCCTCCGGCTCCGGGTGAGCGCCCACGCACCAGCCCTCGAAGAGCACCACGTCCACCGGGGCCTCGATCCGCGGCCAGGCGGCCTCCGGGAGCCGATCGTCCCGGGCCTTGTCGAAGGCGGGCACGGCCACCGTGCCGGCACCGTCCGTGAGCGCTTCGAGCACGCGGAGTCCGAGGACAGGATCGTGGGTGCCGGGGACCCCGCGGGTGGCGAAGAGCGGATGCACCGTGCGCGCGAGCGCCTCCCGCTCCGCCCGCGGCAGATAGAGGTCGTCGAGGGAGAGCACGGCCGCCCGGAGCCCCCGCCGACCTTCGAGCTGGGCCGCCACCAGGGCGGCGAGCGTCGACTTGCCGCTGCCCTGCCCGCCGTTCACGGCGAGCACCACGGGCGCGCTCCGCCGCGCCCGGTGCGCGGCGAGCCAGGCCGCGACCGCCGCCGCGTGCACGGCGAGCTCGGCGCGCCGCGGCGCCGGCAGATGGGCCGGCCAGGCGGCGGGCGGCTCCGCCACGAGCGCGAGACCCTCGGCTTCCAGCACCGCCGGCGCGTCCACGCCGGGGGCGCCGCCCCAGAGGGCCGCGGCGCCCGCGGCCGCCCGCACCCCGTCCGCCGGGATCTCCTCCATGCCCGCTCCGCCTCGTCGATCCGCCCGGGAGCTTCGACGCCGGCCGCCGGGCTGTCCAGCCGCCGGAACGGGAACCCGGGGCGTCGCGCGCGGTCCTCGCCTCCGGGCCCATCCGGTACAGTAGCGCGACCGCGGGCCCGTGGCCGGACGGCTCCACGCCGTCCTCCGTCCGAACGCATCCCGGGAGACCGACCCTTGCGAGACCCTCGCCGCCCCATCGCCGCCCTCGCGCTGCTCCTCGGCGCGCTGCTCCTCTCCGCCTGCACGGCGCCGGCGCCCGCCGCGCCGGAGGCCGCGGACGCCCCGGCGTCGCCGGCGACCGCGGCCATCGACGACCGCGCCTACCGCGCCCTGACCCTCGCCAACGGCCTCGAGGTGCTGGTGGTCTCCGACCCGGGCACGGACCGGGCCGCCGCCGCCCTCGCCGTGGACGTCGGCAGCTTCGCGGAACCGGCCGACCGCCAGGGCCTGGCCCACTTCCTCGAGCACATGCTGTTCCTCGGCACGGAGAAGTACCCGTCACCGGACGAGTACGCCGAGTACATCAGCCGCCACGGCGGGGACCGGAACGCCTACACGGCCCTCGACCACACGAACTACTTCTTCTCGATCTCCGCGGACCAGCTGCGCGGCGCCCTCGACCGCTTCTCCCAGTTCTTCGTCGCGCCCCTCTTCACGGCCGAGTACGTGGCGCGCGAGAAGAGCGCCGTGCACAGCGAGTACCAGCTGCAGCTGAAGGACGACGGCTGGCGCACCTACATGACGCAGAAGCGCGCGCTGAATCCGGCGCACCCGGGCTCGCGCTTCACCATCGGCAGCCTCGCGACCCTCGAGGACCGCGAGGAATCCTCCGTGCGCGACGAGCTCCTCGAGTTCTACCGCGCCCACTATTCCGCGGACCGCATGGGCCTCGTGATCCTCGGCCGCGAGGACCTCGACACGCTCGCCGGCTGGGCCGAGGAGCTGTTCGGCGCGGTGCCCCGGCAGGAGACCATCGCGGCGGAGCCGGACGTGCCCATGTTCGCCCCGGACGCCCTGCCCCAGCTCATGCGCATCGTCCCCGTGCGCGAGCGCCGGGCCCTCGAGTTCTCCTTCCCGGTGCCTCCCCTGGACGACGTCTACCGGGTCGACCCGGCCGGCTACCTGACCAATCTCATCGGTCACGAGGGCGACGGCAGCCTCTACGACTGGCTCCGGGAGCAGGGCTGGATCGAGTCCCTCGGTGCCGGCGCCCAGCGCTTCGGCGAGCACAACGCGTCCGTGGACGTGACCGTGGAGCTGACGGAGGACGGGCTCGCCCACTGGCGCGACGTCGGCGCGGCGCTCTTCGCCTACCTCGAGCTGCTGCGCGACGGCGGCGTCGAGGCCTGGCGCTACGAGGAGCAGGCGCGGCTCGCGCGCCTCGCCTTCGACTACCAGGAGAAGGCCGACCCCTACCGCTACGTCTCCCGCCTCGCCGGCAACCTCCTCGAGTACCCGGCGGAGGACGTGATCCGCGGGCCGCTCGCCATGGACCGCTTCGACCGGAGGCTCATCCGGGACTACCTCGCCCGTCTGGTGCCGCAGAACGTGAACGTCACGCTCATCGCGCCGGGGCTCGAGACGACCGACGTCGAGCCCTGGTTCGACGTGCCCTACGCGGTGGAGCCCCTCGACGTCGCGACCGTGGAGTCCTGGCGCTCGGCCCCGGCCATCGCCGCGCTCGCGCTTCCGGAGCGCAATCCCTTCGTGCCCGACGATCTCTCCCTCGTGGCCGAGGCGGACCGGGAGGTGCCCGAGCCGCTCGTGCAGGAACCGGGGCTCGAGGTCTGGTACCTGCGCGACCCGTCCTTCGGCGCACCGCGGGCCCAGCTGCGCGTGGACCTGCGCACGCGCCACGCCGTGGCGACGCCGGAGGAGCACGTGCTCGCCATGCTCTACGCGCGGCTCGTGGACGACGCCCTGAACGCCTACGCCTACCCCGCGCGGCTCGCCGGCCTCTCCTACGCCCTCGGCCCAACTGCCGACGGCCTGAGCCTCTCCCTCGGCGGCTTCGACGACCGGCTCGACGTGCTCCTCGAGCGCGTGCTCGCCACCATGACCGACCTCGACGTACGGCCCGACCGCTTCGAGCACTACCGCAGCGAACTGCTCCGGGACCTCCGGAACACGCGCCAGGATCGCCCCTACCAGCAGGTCATGGCGGAGCTCCGGCGGCTGCTCGAGCGCAGCGAGTTCCCGCTCGAGGACCTGATCGCCGCGGCGGAGACCGCGGACCGGGAGGCCCTCCTCGCGTGGATGCCCCGGGCCCTGGCAGCGCCGCGTACCGTGGCCCTGTTCCACGGCAACCTCAGCCGCGACCGCGCCCTCGACCTCGCCGGGACGCTCGCCCAGGGCGTGGCGGCACCCGGCGCCCCCGGTGCCACCCTCGATCCGGCCCTCGTCCGTCTGCCGGAGGCGGAGGCCGTCCAGCGGCGCGTGGAGATCGACCATCCGGACGCCGCCCTCGCCCTCTACGTGCAGGGCCGCGACCAGAGCTGGGACGAGCGGGCCCGCTACGGGCTCCTCGCCCACATGCTCTCCACCCCCTACTTCAACGCCCTGCGCACGGAGCGGCAGTTCGGCTACGTGGTCTCCGCCGGCGCCTGGGTGCGCATGAACACCCCCGGCCTCTATTTCGTGGTGCAGAGTCCGAAGGTGCCGCCCGCGGTCATCGCGGAGGCCACCGGCGAGTTCCTCGACGCCTTCGGCGAACGGCTCGACGGGCTGTCGGAGGCGGAGTACGAGGCCGAGCGCCAGGGCCTGCTCTCGCGCCTGCTCGAGCGCGACGAGAACCTCGGGGAGCGCAGCGGCCGGCTCTGGCGCGACCTCGACGGTCGCATCACGAGCTTCGACTCGCGCGAGCGCATCGCGGAGGCGTTGCGCGCCCTGGAACTCCCGGCCTTCCGGCGCTTCTACGCGGAGTTCCGGGCCCGGGCGGAGCGCAGCTACGCCGCCGCCTGGAGCCCCGGGCGGTTCCCGCTGCCCGACGCAGCCCCGGCCGGGACCGCGATCGAGGACGTCACGGCCTTCAAGGCGGCGCGTCCCGCCTTCACCGCCGCCGGCGCGGCGACCGCGGACACGGGCGCCGCCGGCGGCCGCTGACGGGAGCGGAAGCATGGGAGACCTGCGCAGCGACCTGCTGCGTCGCGTGCGGGACAACCTGCGCGACGGGGCCTCGCACCTGGCGCGGGTCGCCCTCGACTCGCTCGCCGAGTACGCGGCCGTGGAGACCGTGGACCGGGAGGACCTGCGGCGCGAGCTGCTGTCCTTCGCGGACGAGCTCGGCACCGTGCGTCCGAGCATGACCGCGATCCACAACCTCGTGGCGCGCTGGCGCACGGGCGTCGCCGAGTTCGACGGCGACGCGGACGCCCTGCGCGCCTACGCCCGGGAACAGGCCCGGGCCGTGCGCAACTGGGCCGACGCCGCCACGGATGCGACCGTGCGCTGCGTAATCGGCCGCCTCGGGGAGTCGGGGCGGGTGTTCACCCACTCGATCAGCTCCACGGTGACGCGCGTGCTCGTGCGGCTCCCGAACCAGCGCTTCTCCGCCATCGTCACGGAGGCGCGCCCCGCCCTCGAGGGCTGGAACCTCGCCGCCACGCTCGCCCAGGAGGGACTCTCGGTGACCTACGTCACGGACGCCCAGGCGGGCATCTTCGTCCGCGAGGCCGACGCCGTGCTCATGGGCGCCGACGCGATCCTCGCGGACGGCTCCCTGGTCAACAAGAGCGGCACCTACCTCATCGCCCTCGCCGCCCGCGAGGCCGGCGTGCCCTTCTACGTGTGCGCCGA
>JAZBPF010000514.1:0-11576 GCA_036351515.1 Pseudomonadales bacterium
CCGGGACGGCGCTCCTCGACGCCGAGGGCACACTCCACGCCTTCGCCCGGCAGACCTGGATCGGCCGCCTCGACTGAACCGTCCGGTCCCGCGCGGGGACCCGCGGCTGGCCAGGGGACCGTCCGGGACGGTAGCGTCCGGAAGCTGTTTCCCGGTCGGAACGGAATCGCGTGCGCGCCGCTCTTCTCGTCGTCCTGCTTCTCGCCCTCTTTGCCCCGGGGCCCGTCCCCGCCGCGACCCCACCCGCGACGCCGGAGGCGGCGGCGCAGGGGGTCCTCGACGACGCCGAGCTCGAGGAGGTGATCGCCCTCCTCGAGGACGAGCCGCGGCGCCAGCGCTTCCTGGCCCAGCTCCAGGCCCTGCGCGACGCCCGGGCGGAGACCACGGCCCGCGAGGAGCCCTCCCTCGGCTCGCTGCTCGTCCGGGCCGTCGCCGAGCCCCTGCAGCAGGCGAGCGGCCAGCTGTCGGCCATGGTGACGCGTCTCTCGACCCTGCCGGGACAGCTGCCCCAGTTCCGGAACTTCCTCGCGTCCGAAGAGCGGCGCGCCGCCCTCCTCTCCGTGGGCGGCCGCCTGGGCATCATCGTCGGCGCCTCCCTGCTCGTCGCCTGGCTCACGCGCGCCCTGCTGTCGCCCCGGAAGCAGCAGGAGGCGCCATCGGCGGAGCCCCGGCTCGCGCGCGTGATCGTCTCGGCCTTCCGCGAGCTGCTTCCGGTCGTCGTCTTCGCCCTCGTGGCCTACCCGCTCGTCGCGGTCCTGGAGCTGCGCGACGCGACGCGCCTGGTGGCCATCGCCTTCGCCAACGCCGGCGTGGCGGTCGGGGCCGCCCTCGCGCTCGCCCGTACGGTGCTCGATCCGAGGCGGCGGGGACACCGGCTGCTCCCGAGCCTCGCCGACCACGACGCCGCCTACCTCTACGTCTGGCTCCGCCGGCTCGTGGGCCTGCCCGTGTTCGGCTACTTCTTCCTCGAGTCCGCGCTGCTGCTCGGACTGCCGACGGACGTCCACGGTTCGCTGCGGACCGTGCTCGGCCTGTACGTCACCGCCCTCCTCGTGGTGCTCATCCTCCAGAGCCGGCGGCCGGTCGCGGCCTGGCTCACGCGCGCCGCGGACCAGGACGCGGAGGAGCCCCGGCGCAGCTCTCCCCTGCGCCGGCTCGGCGGTCTCTGGCACCTGTTCGCGATCTTCTACGTCGTCGCGATCTTCACCGTGGGCGCCTTCGAGGAGGGCGCCGACCTCGGGTTCCTCGTGCGCGCCTCGGTGATCATGCTCGCGGTGGTGGTCGGGTTCCGCTACGTCAACGACTGGGTACACCGTCTGGTCGGCCTGCTCCTGCGAATCCCCGCGGATCTGCGCACGCGCCATCCGGAGCTCGAGGGCCGCGTCCGGCGCTACGAGGTCATCCTGCGCCGCGTCACCACGGTCCTGCTCGGGGCCGTCGCCGCGGTGCTCGTGCTCGCCGGCTGGGGCCTGGACGTCGGGGCGGTCTTCGCCTCCGACGCGGGTCGCGGACTCCTCGCCCGCGTCGCGCGCCTGGCCATCATCGTCGGCGGCGTCCTCCTGCTCTGGGAGGCGTTCACGGTCTTCGTCGAGGGCATGCTGCGCGAGCGCGAGCAGGATGCCGCCGTGGGCGGCCGAGGCGCGCGCCTGCGGACGCTCCTCCCCCTGTTCCGGAACACGGTCCGGGGGATCCTTCTCCTGCTGCTGTCCCTCACCGTGCTCTCCGAGCTCGGGATCGACATCGGGCCCCTCCTGGCCGGCGCCGGGGTGGTCGGCCTCGCGGTGGGCTTCGGGGCCCAGTCCCTGGTCAAGGACGTGATCAACGGCGTGTTCATCCTCCTCGAGGACACGATCACCGTCGGCGACGTCGTGACCCTCGGCGGCCACAGCGGCGTCGTGGAGCGCATGGGCATCCGCACGGTGCGGCTGCGCGATCTGAGCGGCGCCGTGCACACGCTGCCCTACGGCGAGGTCACCACGATCCTCAACATGACGGAGGACTTCTCCTTCGCGCTCCTCGACGTCGGCGTGGCCTATCGCGAGAACACGGACGAGGTGGTCGCGCTGCTGAAGGAGGTCGCGGCGGAGCTCGCCGAGGAAGCGGACTTCCGCGATGCCGTGCAGGGGGAACTCGAGGTCTTCGGCGTGAACGAGTTCGCCGACTCCGCCGTGATGGTGCGCGTGCGCCAGCGCACCGTGGCCGGCCAGCAGTGGCGCGTGAAACGGGAACTGAATCGACGCATCAAGCTGCGCTTCGACGAACGCGGGATCGAGATCCCCTTCCCGCACCGGACCCTCTACTTCGGCGTGGACAAGCAGGGGGCCGCGCCGCCGGCCCGGCTCGAACTCGATCGGCGGCAGGCAGACCCCGACCCGCCGCAGGCGGAGCCGGGTCCGGGCTGAAGCGCCGCCCGCGCTCGGCGTCGGCGCACGGGCGCGCGGGGCGCGTTCCCCCGCCCGGGCACGGGGAAATGGGCTAGGCTCCGGAGATTCCGGATCCTGGCAGGGACGCCTCCATGACCGCCGACGAGACCGCTGCGGCCCCGACGCCCGAGGCAGCCACCGCCGCCCCGGCACCGACGGTCCACCCGCTGCGCTTCCACGCGCGCACCGGCGAGTACTACCGCATCTGGATCGTGAACACGGTGCTCACGATCCTCACGCTCGGGATCTACTCCGCCTGGGCGAAGGTCCGCACCACCCGCTACCTCTACGGGTCGACGGAACTCGACGGTGGGCGCTTCGACTACCACGCGTCGCCGCTGACGATCCTGCGCAGCCGCGCCATCGCGGCCGTGCTCCTCGGGCTCTACGTGGGGGCGGGCTACTTCGCGCCCCTGGCCGCGAATCTCGTGTTCCTCCTGCTCGTGCTGGCGACCCCGGTGCTCCTCGTGTGGGCCCGGCGCTTCGCGCTCCGGAACAGCTCCTACCGGAACGTGCGCTTCTCCTTCGGCGGCGAGGCCGGCGAGGCGGCCCGCATCCTCCTCGGCTGGGGCCTGCTCTCGGTGCTCACGCTGGGGCTCGCCTATCCCTACGCGCGCTGGCTCCGCTACCGGTTCCTCGTGGACGGCAGCTGGTGGGGCAACCAGCCCCTGCGCACGACGGTAGGGGCCCGGAACTTCTACGGTGCCTACCTCGTCGCAGGACTCCTCGGCCTGCTCGGGTTCCTCGTCGGCATCGCGGCCATCGGGTTCATCGGCTGGCGCCTCGCGGGGGAAGCCGGCACGAGCGACGACCCCGCAGCGGCCATGCCCCAGTGGCTGATCCTCGCGCTCGTGGTCGGACTCTACGCGCTGCTGGTGCCGGCCTGGGGCTGGCTGCAGGCGGCCCTGCTCCGCCGCGTCCTGGACACGACGACCGTCGGGCAGCACCGCCTGCGGGCGACCTTCTCTCCCGCGCGGGAGGCCTGGATCCTGACCACGAACCTGCTCGCGATCGCCGCGAGCCTCGGGCTGCTGATCCCCTGGGCGAAGCTCCGGCTCTACCGCTACCGGCTGGCGCACGTGGCCGTGGAGACCGAGGGCTCCCTCGCCGACGCGGCCGCGCGCATGGGCGACGATCCCTCGGCCACGGGCGAGGAGATCGGCGAGTTCTTCGACTTCGACTTCGGGCTGTGAAGACGTTCCGCGGACGCTACGGGGACGGCCGCACCGCGCGGCTCACGGAGGTCCGGGTCGAGGTCCTGGACGGCAGGCTCCGCTTCCGCGTCGGCGCCACGGAGCACGAGATCCCGGTGGAGGCGCTGACGCTGGAGGCACCGCTCGGCTCCCTTCCCCTCGTGGCGCGCCTGCCGGAGGGGGCACGCCTCGAGCTGGAACCGGGCCGCGAGGCCTGGACGACCCTGCATCCCCGGCGCCGGAGCGGCTTCGTCGACTGGCTGGAGACGCACTGGGTCCGGACGGCGATCGTGGCGCTCGCGGGCATCGCCGCGACGGCACTGCTCCTCACGCGCGGCCTTCCGGTGCTCGCGGAGCCCGTCGCCGCGCTCCTGCCGGAGCGGGCCGGTCAGCTCCTCGGAAGGCAGACCCTCGAGGTGCTCGACGCACGCTTCCTCGGCCCCAGCGAGCTGGACGCCGCACGCCGCGCCGGGCTCACCGCCGCCTTCGAGCCCCTGCGCCGCGCCGCCGGCGTCGGCGCGGAGCTCCGCTTCCGCAGCGGGGGCCGCTTCGGGCCCAACGCCCTCGCGCTCCCCGACGGGACCATCGTCGTGACGGACGCCCTCGTGCAGCTCGCCGGCGACGAGCGCGAGGTGCTCGCGGTGCTCGCGCACGAGCTCGGTCACGTGCACGGGCGCCACGGGCTGCGGGCGATCCTCCAGAACTCCGGGGCCGCGCTGGTGCTCGCGGCGGTCTTCGGCGATCTCGTCTCCCTGACCAGTTCCGCGGTGGTACTGCCGACGGTGCTGCTCCAGTCGGGCTACTCCCGGGAGCTGGAGCGGGAGGCGGACGCCTTCGCGCTCGCGCTGCTCGAGGAGGTGGACCTCGACCCCGCCTGGTTCGCCCGGATCCTCGCGCGGCTCGAAGCCCTCGGCGGCAGCGCGCCGTCCCTGCTCTCGACGCATCCCCACGCGGCGGAGCGTCGGACCGCAGCGCTCCGGGCGGCGCGGGATCCGGCCCTCGGGGATCCCGACCGCGGCGTGGAGGCGTACGGGAACGACGGCGTTCAGCCGTGACCGCGCCGGCCGGCGACGCGGCCGGGGAGCCGCGTCACTCCGCATCCTCCGCGGGTGGCGGCAGGACCACGAGGAGGATCACCCCGGTGACGGACAGGGCCGCGGCCACGGCCGTGAGCGGCACGAGCCCCACCGTGATCCACGGGGCGACGGTCGCCGTCCCCAGCGCCGCGAGCGCGAGCACGGCGAGCATGACGAGGGCCGCACCCCGCGCGTCGTCACCCTTGGAGGCCTGCACCGCCCGCAGGAAGCCGGGCGGACCGCGCAGGCCGAGGCCCAGGTTCATGGGCACGAACAGCCAGGGCAGCCGGGCCGGATCGTCGGCGCCCGCGAGCCCGTGGAGCAGGAGTGCGACGGCGCCGGCGGCGGAGATCACGGAGCCGGCGAGGACGACCCGCTCCGTGCCCACCCGCAGCGCCAGCGGGCCGGCGAGGTTCGACGCCAGCACGAAGGTCGCGATGCCGGCGATCTGCATGCGCACGAAGTCGCCGAGCGAGCCCCCGAGCGCACCCGTGATCACCGCCGGCGCTCCGAAGACGAAGGTCAGCAGCGCACCGAGCGTGAACGCGTGGCTCCCCGCATAGCGCAGGAACACGCGATCGGTGAGGAGCGTCCCGTAGCCCACGTGCCGACGCTCCCCCTCGCGGGGGCTGGGCGCCGGCAGTCGCTCTCGACGGAGCGCGACGAGGACCGCGAGGGCGAGCGCCAGAGCGCCGAGGAGGCGGAACGAGAGCCGCCAGCCGCCGAGCTCGAGCAGCCAGACGCCGAGCAGCGGCGCGAGCGCAGGCACCAGCGCTTCCACGCGCGCGAGGACGCCCATGGCGCCGATCGCGCGTTGCTCGTCGAAGAGCAGGCGGATCATCCCGGGGGCGAACACCGCCGGCGCCGCGCCGCTCGTCCCCTGGAGGACCCGCCACAGCACGAGCGTGGCCACCGCCCCGCTGGCGGCGGCGGCGAGGGAGCTCCCCGCGAAGGCGACGAGGGAGCCGACCAGCAGCCAGCGCGGATCGACGCGCGACCCGAGTTCCCCGAACGCCAGGAGTCCGAGTCCGCTGCCTGCGGCATAGGCCGCGAGCACGAGCTGCGCCCGGGCCGGGGAACCACCGAGCGCCTCCGGCAGCGAGGGCACGGCGGGGAGCACGAGGTCCGTGCCCAGCAGCCCGAGCACCGTGCCGCAGACGAGCAGAAGGCAGACGCCCCAGGCGCGCAGCCCTCCGCCCGGAGGCGTGACGGGGCCGGTCGACCGCGATCGCTCGTCCATGGAACCTCCGCTCCGGCGCGCCGATTCTACGCAGCGCAGCATCGCCGCGGCGCCCGGCGGCCGTTGACTGGATGACGCTTTGGCGAGAGGGTCCGTGCTCCCGGGCCCCGCCCGGGCCCCGAACCGAGACGCTGGCGAGAAGAAGGAGCCCCGCGTGAGCGAGAACGCCGAGAGCCCGCCCAATCATCCCGAGGGCTACGAGCCCCCGAAGGTCTGGAGCCCGGACCCCGAGGCCGGGGGCCGCTTCGCGAAGATCAATCGGCCCGTGGCCGGCCCGACGCACGAGAAGGAACTCCCGGTCGGGAAGCATCCCCACCAGCTCTACTCGCTCGCGACCCCGAACGGCGTGAAGGTCACGGTGCTCTTCGAGGAGCTCCTCGAGCGCGGCTTCGCGGACGCCGAGTACGACGCCTGGCTGATCAACATCGGCGACGGCGACCAGTTCGGCTCGGACTTCGTGTCCATCAACCCGAATTCGAAGATCCCGGCGCTCCTCGACCGCAGCTTCGATCCGCCGATCCGCGTCTTCGAGTCCGGGTCCATCCTCGTGCACCTGGCGGAGAAGTTCGGCGCCTTCCTGCCCACGGAGAGGGCCGCGCGCACGGAGACCCTGAACTGGCTGTTCTGGCAGATGGGCAGCGCGCCCTACCTCGGCGGCGGCTTCGGCCACTTCTACGCCTACGCGCCCTTCAAGATCCGCTACGCCGTCGACCGCTTCGCCATGGAGGCGAAGCGCCAGCTCGACGTGCTGAACCGCAATCTCGCGGACCGGCGCTTCCTCGCCGGCGACGAGTACACGATCGCCGACATGGCGGTCTGCCCCTGGTACGGGCGCCTCGTGACCGGGGATCTGTACGCGGCGCAGGAGTTCCTCGCGGTGCACGAGTACGAGCACGTGCGGCGCTGGGCCGAGGAGGTCACGAAGCGGCCGGCCTACAAGCGCGGCGAGCGCGTGAACCGCGTCTGGGGCAACGAGGCGACGCGGGTGCCCGAACGCCACGGACCGGAGGACTTCGAGGCGAAGTGAGGACCGCCGCGGCAGGCGCCGCGGCTCGCTTCCCGCGGCGCTCGCCCATGGCCAAGCTCTACTTCCGCCACGGCACCATGAGCAGCGGCAAGACGCTGAACCTGCTCGCCGTCGCACACAACTACGAGCAGAAGGGAGAGCGGGTGCTGGTGCTGCGCCCGCGCATCGACGTGCGCTACGGCCCGGACGCGGTCACCAGCCGCGTCGGCCTGAGCCGCGACGCCGACCTGCTCCTGGACGCGGACACGGTGCTCGCGCCGGCGGACTTCCGCGGCGTCGCCTGTCTCCTCGTGGACGAGGCCCAGTTCCTCTCGCCGGAGCTCGTCGACCAGCTGCGCCGCCTCACCTGGGAGCCCGGTGTTCCGGTGATCTGCTACGGGCTGCGCACGGACTTCCGCACCCGGGCCTTCCCCGGCTCCCTGCGTCTGCTGGAGGTCGCCGACGCCATCGAGGAAGTGAAGACGGTCTGCCACTTCTGCCACCGCAAGGCGATCTTCAACCTGCGCTTCTCCGCCGAGGGCGTGGTCCGCGAGGGTCCGCAGATCGAACTCGGCGCGGACGACCGCTACCGTCCGGTGTGCGGGGCCTGCTACCACGAGCGCACCGCCGGCGCCTGAAGCTCGCCCGGCGCGGCGCGCGGCGGTACGCTCCCGGTCCGAGGCGGGGGAGGAATCGTGACCGGGCAGGCGGTCTTGACCGAGGCGCAGCGCGCGCAGCTGACGGCGGAGGGCTTCTGCGTCGTTCCCGGCGTGCTCGACGCATCGCGCCTCGACGACCTCCGCCGTCGCCTCTGGCGCGCCGCGGACGAGAGCGCCCGCCGGGGCCTGCGCACCCGCTTCCCGGAACTCGACCCCAACGACCGGAACGTCCGCGTCTTCCACCTGCTGGAACTCGATCCGGCCTTCCGGGAGCTGATCGTCCATCCGCAGGCGCTCGCGGGCGTGCGCGCCCTGCTCGGTGGCGACTTCCGGATCTCGAACTTCACGGCGAACATCGCCCGGCCGGGGAGCGGCCCCATGTTCCTGCACTCCGACCTCGGCCTCGTGGCACCGGAGCCCTGGACGACGCCCGGCAGCGTGAATGCGATCTGGTGTCTCGACGGAATCCGCGAGGAGAACGGCGCGACCCGCTACCTGCCCGGCAGCCACCGGATCACCCGCGCTGCGGAGCTCCCGCGCGACGCCGCGGCGCGGCTCGTGTCCTTCGAGGCACCGGCCGGCGCGCTCCTCCTGATGGACGGACGCCTCTGGCACACGTCGGGGTGCAACCGCACGCGGGACGAGGACCGGGCGCTGCTCTTCGCCTACTACTCGCGGCGCGCGATCGCGCCCCAGGCGGACTGGCAGCGGGAGCTGTCGCCGGCCACGCGCGCGACCCTCGCGCCGGAGCTCGCGGACCTGCTGGAACCCGAGGAACCGCCGTCTCCGGCGGTCGCACATCGTGAGGAAGGGGAGAGACACCCATGAGCGAGTTCGAGGGAAAGGTGGTGGTGATCACCGGGGCCGGCAACGGCCTCGGCAAGGCGCACGCGCTGGAGTTCGCGCGGCGCGGCGCGAAGGTCGTCGTCAACGACCTCGGCGGCGCCGGGGACGGGACGGGCTCCGGCGACGCCGCGGACGGCGTCGTGGCGGAGATCCGGGCCGCCGGCGGCGAGGCGGTCGCCAACAAGGCCTCCGTGGCGACGCGGGAAGGGGCGCAGTCGATCATCGACGACGCCGTCGCCGCCTTCGGTACCGTGGACATCCTCGTGAACAACGCGGGCATCCTCCGGGACCGCACCTTCCGGAAGATGCCGCTGGACGACTGGGACCTCGTCATGGACGTGCACCTGAACGGCACGGCCTACGTGACCCACGCCGCCTGGCCGATCCTCTACGAGAAGCAGTGGGGCCGGATCGTGCTCACGAGCTCCACCTCGGGCATCTATGGCAACTTCGGTCAGGCGAACTACGGCGCCGCCAAGATGGGCATGCTCGGTCTCATGAACGTCCTCGCGCTCGAGGGCGCGCCGAAGAACATCCGCGTGAACACGCTCGCGCCGGCGGCGGAGACGCGGCTGATCGGCACGATCCCCGGACGGGACGTGAACCCGGACGACCCCGATCCCACGCGTCATCCGCGGCTCGTGACGCCCGCCGTGCTCCTGCTGTGCAGCGAGGACGCCCCGAACGGCAAGGTGATCCAGGCGGGCAACGGCCGCTTCTCCACGGCGGCGGTCTTCAACAACGAGGACCTCGAGTTCGGCCCCGACGTCACCTACGAGGACCTGCTCGAGCGCCGGGACGAGCTCCTCGACATGAGCCGGGCCACGGAGGGCTGGAGCTGGATGCGCAAGCGGCGCGCCGAGGCGGGCGGCTGACGCGATCGCCCTCCGCGGCCACGGATGCAAGGGAGCAGGGAAGCGCATGGCGAAGCTGACCTTCCTCGGAGCCGCCGGCGAGGTGACCGGCTCCCGCTACCTCCTGGAGACGGACCGCGCCCGGGTGCTCCTCGAGTGCGGCCTGTGGCAGGGCGGCCGGGACGCCGACCAGCGCAACCGGGCGTCCCTGCGCAGGCTCGCCGCGAAGCTCGACGCGGTGGTCGTCTCCCACGGCCATCTCGACCATGCGGGGCTGCTGCCGAAGCTCGTGCGGGACGGTTTCCGCGGCCCCATCCACTGCACGCGGGGCACCGCGGAGCTCCTGAAGATCATGCTCCGCGACGCCGCCTTCGTAATGGCGCGGGACGTGGAGTGGGAGAACCGGCGCCGCGAGCGTGCCGGACGCAAGCTCCTCGCCCCGCTCTACACGATCGACGACGTGGAGCGCGTCCTCGAGCTCTGCGCGCCGCTCCGCTACGGGGAAATGCAGCGCATCGCCCCGGGCCTGGAACTCGTGTTCCACGACGCCGGGCACATCCTCGGCTCGGCCATCGTCGATCTCGGCATCGAATCGGAGGGAAGTCGACGGCGCCTCGTCTTCTCCGGCGATCTGGGCAACGACGACTCCGTGCTCATGCGCACCCCGACCCGGGTGGAGCACGCGGATCTCGTCCTCCTCGAGAGCACCTACGGGGACCGGAACCACCGCACGGAAGCGGACACGCTGGAGGAACTGGCAGGCATCCTCGCGGACGCGGATCGCGAGGGCGGGAACGTGCTCGTGCCCGCCTTCGCCGTCGGCCGGACCCAGGAGGTGCTCTACCACCTGGGGCTGCTCCACCACGCGGGCCGGCTGCCGCAGCGGCACGTGTTCCTCGACAGCCCCATGGCCATCGAGGTCACGCGCCTCTACGACCGGATGAGCCACCTGCTGGATCCGGAAGACCTCGAGAGCCTGCGGGCAGCCGGCGGGCCGTCCCTCGCGGAGGCGCTGCCGCAGCTCGAACTCACCGGGGACGTCGAAGCCTCACGGGCCATCAACGACGTGCGCGGCGGCGCCATCGTCATCGCGGGCTCCGGCATGTGCACGGGCGGCCGGATCCGCCACCATCTGAAGCACAACCTCTGGCGACCGGAGACGCACCTGGTGATCGTCGGATTCCAGGCGCGCGGCACCCTCGGGCGCCTGCTCGTGGACGGCGTCGAGAAGGTGAAGCTCTTCGGCGAGCCGATCGCCGTGAAGGCGCAGGTGCACACGCTCGGGGGCTTCTCCGCCCATGCGGGGCAGCGCCAGCTGATGGACTGGGCCGGCGCCTTCCGCGACCACCCGGCCGTGTACCTCGTCCACGGCGAACCGGAGGCACGTGAGGCGCTCGCGAGCGCGCTCGGCCGGGAGCACGGCATCGAGGCGCAGCGACCGGAGCCCGGGGAGACGGTGGCGTTCTGACGGCCGGGCCTCCGGCTCGATGGGAGCGCGGTCCCTCGCGGCGCCGTCGGCGCCGGTTTGCGTCCACATCGTGCCGTCGCCCAGGGTGTCGCTCCGGGTCGGACGCCCGCCTGCCGGCGCCTGCGTGTTTCGGCCCGCCGCATCCGGAACCAGAGGAGAGACCCCATGGCACGTTTCCCACGGGCATCGATCGTCGCTGCCTGTCTCGTGCTCGCGAGCACGGCGACGTCCTTCGCCGCCGCAGAAGACCGGGAGCGCTCGGGCACGCTCTCGGCGATTCCCGACACGCTCCGGTGCGAGACGCCGGCGGACGGCTACGCGCTGGCCATCCGGCTCTCGCGGCTCGCCGTGAAGGCGACGCAGCCGGACGTCGAGGTGCTGAAGGACCAGCGGGACGATTACGCCGAGACCGCGGACGGCCTGATCGCGGCCGCCGAGGTGGTGGCCCTCAACTTCCGCACGATCGCCGAGGCGAACGACTACTGGCGCTGATCGTCGTACGGCGCAGTCGCACGAGAAGCAGTCGACGCGCCACGGTGGGAGCGGACTTCAGTCGCGACCGCGCGGCCGGGCGGAGTCGTCGCCGCTGAAGCAAGCTCCCACAGGACGGTGTCGAACACCCACTGTGGGAGCCGACTTCAGTCGCGACCGCGGGGTCGGGCAGATTCGTCGCCGCTGAAGCGGGCTCCCACAGGGCCGCGTCGAAGACCCACTGTGGGAGCGGACTTCAGTCGCGACCGCGGGGTCGGGCGGATTCGTCCCCGCTGAAGCGGGCTCCCACAGGGCCGCGTCGAAGACCCACTGTGGGAGC
>JAZBPF010000515.1:0-3548 GCA_036351515.1 Pseudomonadales bacterium
GGCCCACGGCGATCAGAGCGCTGCCTATGGTTCCGACCGCTTCCAGCGACAGATCGAGGAGCTGAGCGGCCAGCCTCCGCACGCAGGGGCGTGAAGGAAACCTCACTGACCCCTTTTCGCTCCCGCAGATTTCAACGCCGAACTCACGAACGTCGCCGAGAAGGGCTACGAGCTGATCGGCTATTCGAAGTTCACGTCTCCCCTCGTTCCCTTCGCTGCGGGCTTCAACGCTCGCCAGGCGGGACAGTCGCGCGACGCGGATCTCGTCGTCATGGCCCCGCCGATCCCGGCGAGGCTCAATCAGCACAGCTACCTGTTCACCTTCTGGCGGGACGTCGATCCGGCGGACATGTTCTTCGGCGGCTACCTCGGCGATGCGGACCCCGCGCTCCTGGCCACGGGCGGCTGCGCCATGAATCGCATCGAGGTGCAGGCCGTGGCCGCGGGATCTCCCGCGGACCGCATAGGGCTGCGTCGTGGGGACGTCGTCTACGGCAACGAAGACGCGCCGGTCGGCTGGGCCCGGGAGCTCGACGACTACCTCCTGCCACACGCGGAAGGGCCGATCACCCTACGGGTCGTGCGGGACGGCAAGGACGTCGAACTCAACGGAGTCCTCGGCGCCGCGCCCATCGGCGCAGAGCAGGTCCGCGATCCGCAGTACGACGTCGGCATGCAGATCGTCGAGGCGACCTTCGGTCGCGAACAGCGAGAAGCCCTGGACCGGAAGCGTGGCGTCTTCGTGGACGGACTCCTCTTCGCATCCCCCGCCTGCGCCGCGGACCTCCTCGCGGGGGACCTGCTCGTGGAGATCGACGGCAGGGAGATCGAGAGCAGCAAGGATGCGCTCCGCGCCGTGGAAAAGGCGCGGAAACGCAGCCGGATCGTCGAGGTCCGCTATCTCCGCCGGGGCGAGTTCTACGAAACCGAGATCGACCTCACCGACGCGCGGGCCGAGCGGCTCCGGCAGGCGCAGCGCAGGCAGATCGACGAGGCGGTGCTGGCCTACCGGCCCTGGGTCTTCGACGAAGGCGCGGACTACAGCTGGCTCATGATGTCCGTCATGGTCGCGGGAGCCGCCGCCAACGCCTACCAGGCGCATCAGGAGGCGCAGCAGCAACGCGCGGCGTCCTATTCCACCTACCAGTCGACGAGTTCATCCGGCACGTCGAGCAGCCGCCGCGGCGGCATCGCGAACCAGAGCAGCGGCGAGATCGTCAGTACGACGCCCAGCGGCTACACGGTCCGTCAGGTCAGTCGACGGGGCCAGACGGCGCTCTTCGATCCGTACGGGAATCGCGTCCCCACGCGCCAGCCGATGCCGCACGTCCGCTTCGACGGGAAGTTTCCCGCCTACGATTTCAGCCCGAATCTGGATGCCATCGAGTTCGGGCACGCCGTCTACGGAAACGTCACGGCGAACGACCAGATGGTGCGGGACCTCTTCCCGATGCGCTAGCGCTCCAGCCGCTTTCGCATGCGGTCCATGATGTCCGCCATCACGGCGGGATCGAAGGACGCCTCGAAGCAGATGGTGCCTTCCGGTGCGTGGATCCAGGGATGCCGCGTCCGTTCGAACACGGAGTGGGTGGGCGCCGGGAAGTCCGGATCGGCGAAGCAGCCCCCGGCGATCCCGTAGTAGCCGGACAGCGGTCCACCGTCCGTTCGTCCGCCCCACCAGACCGAGGTGCCGCATTCCGGGCAGAAATTGAAGCGGGCCTCCAGGCCCCGCTCGCCGGTCGTTCGCGTGAACGCCTTCGTCTCGCCCGCGATGGACACGTCCTCCATCGGCCACCAGGCACCGATGTGCACGGGCGCACCCGTGCGCCGCTGACAGAGCGTGCAGTTGCACATGAAGACCGGCCAGGGGTCTCCCTGGCACTCGACCCTGACCTGCCCGCAATGGCACTGTGCCGTGTGGATTCTGTGCATGATCCAGATGCTCCCCGTTGCCCGTCACGGCCGCGTCCGGACGGTCACGCTCGTTCCAGCGTTGGATCAGTATGACACGAAGGGATTGCCGTCGAGCCTGAGGAAAAGGGGTCAGGAAGACAACGGGTCAGTGTCCATTTCCCGACACCGCTCGAGACCTTCGCGACACAGTCTTCCGAACCGGCCAACCGACGTCGCCGTTCTCGAGTAGGTCTCCTGGAGGCGCTCGGCCAGGCTGAGCTGGCCCGTCCCCGGGCCCACGTCGATCAGGGCACTGCCCATGGTTCCGACCGCTTCCAGCGAAAGGTCGAAGAGCTGAGTGGCCAGGCTCCGCGGCTCCGTACGCACGGGGCCGAGAAAACCACACTGACCCCTTTTTTGGACCCATGTCGATCAGCGCACTGCCCATGGTTCCGACCGCTTCCAGCGACAGGTCGAAGAGCTGCGCGACAAGGCTCCGCGGCTCCGCACGCACGGAGCCGCGAAAACCACACTGACCCCTTTTTTGCTCAGGCTTGCGGCGTGACCAGGTACTTCTCGCCGGTCTTCATCTGCCGATAGTCCAGCACGGCTTCGCGCGTGAGCATCTCCTCGAGACCGACCTTCCGCTTGTAGGAACTCGCGAAGGTCGTGGTCATGCCGTCGAGGACCCGCTGCCGCATGCGCATCATCGTTTCCAGGCCCGCCGTCTGCAGGAACGGCGTGAGCAGCCAGCCGGAGAGGGTCCAGCCGAAGCCGTAGGAAGGCGTCAGGATCGTGGGGCCGAGATCCAGGCGGCCGTAGATGTACATCTTCTTCTGCTGCGTCGAGCCGTAGCGCGAGAACTCGGCCATCTTCGAGGCGGCGACCTGCTCCATGGCCTTGAAGCAGGCGTCCACGGAACGCCCCCCGCCGATGGGATCGAAGCCGCAGTAGGCGTCGGTGGCGTCGATGGCGTGGCGGAGCTGATCCATGAAGTCGTCCGCCGAGGAGTCCACGACGTGCTCGGCGCCGAGGCCCTTGAGCAGTTCCACCTGTTCCGGGCGCCGCACGATGTTCACGAGCGGCAGGTCGTCCTCCAGACAGATCTTCACGAGCATCTGGCCGAGATTCGACGCAGCGGCCGAGTGGAGGATCGCCTTCTGGTTCTCCATGCGCGCCGTCTCCACGAAGCCCAGCGCGGTCATCGGATTGACGAAGGCAGAGGCGCCCTGCTCCGAGGAAAGCTCGCCCAGCGGCAGGCACATGCCGGCGTCGGCGATGCAGAACTGGGAGTAGGCGCTGCCGGGCACACAGGCCACGCGCTGGCCCAGGAGCGCCTGCGCCTGCTCGCCCTCCCCGGCGGCGACCACCACGCCCGCGCCCTCGTTGCCGACCGGGAGACGCTGCCCGTGCCGGCCCTTCTGCGCGCTGTAGAAGGGCTCGGGCATGTCCGCGACGAACCTGCCGGGGGAGTACTCGGCGTTCTCCAGATCCGCGCTGCTCGTCAGGATCGCGAGATCGGACGGATTGATCGGGGCGGCTTCCATCTGCACCAGGACCTGGTTCCCCTTCGGTTCCGGGAACCGGGTCTCCACGATCTCGACCGTGAGCTTGCCGTCGGCGAGCGTGCTGAAGAGCTGTTTTCCTGTGGTCAA
>JAZBPF010000516.1:0-6442 GCA_036351515.1 Pseudomonadales bacterium
CAACGCCCTGTTCCGCTGCGTGCACACGATCAAGGGGTCGGCCGGCATGTTCGGCTTCTCCCACGTCGTGGAGTTCACGCACGTGGTCGAGAACGTCCTCGACCGGCTCCGGGGCGGCGAGATCGTGCTCACGGAGTCGCTGGCCGCGCTCCTGCTCCGCTGCCGCGACCACATTGCGGCCCTCGTGGAGGTGGAGACCCTCGAGGACGAGGATCTGCGCGTCGCCGGGGAGAAGCTCCTCGGCGAGCTCGCGTCCTACCAGGAAGCCGGGGCCGCCGCGGCGACCGGCGAGACCGACGCCGCGGAGCCCTCCGCGGACGACGAAGCGGCCGGCGAGCCCGTCGAGAGCGACGCCTGGCACGTCTCCGTGCGCTTCGACGCCGACGTCCTCCGCCACGGCATGGATCCGCTGGGCTTCGTGCGCTATCTCGGCACGCTCGGCGAGCTGGCGTCCGTCACCACCGTGGCCGACGCGCTGCCCGCCCTCGAGGCCATGGATCCGGAGTCCTGCTATCTCGGCTTCGAGATCGACCTGAAGTCCGACGCCGACAAGGCGGCCATCGAGGACGCCTTCGAGTTCGTGCGCGAGCTCTGCGACCTGCGGATCCTGCCGCCCCGCTCGCGCCTCGGCGCCTACATGCAGCTCCTCGAGGAGCTGCCCGAGGACGCGGACCGGCTCGGCGAGATGCTCGTGGCGAGCGGCGCCCTCACGGCCGCCGAGCTCGACGCGGGCCTGCGCCTGCAGGCCGCCGGCGCCACGGACGAGGGCCGGGCCCCGCTCGGCGAGGTGCTCGTGGGCGAGGGCATGGTGCAGGCGGAGCTCGTGGACGCCGCCCTCAGCAAGCAGGGCCAGGTACGCGAACGCAAGAAGGCGGCGGCGAAGCAGATCCGCGTCTCCGCGGACAAGCTCGACGAGCTGATCAACCTCGTCGGCGAACTCGTGATCGCCTCCTCCGCCGTGGCCCTGAACGCCCGCAACAGCGGTGACACGGCGACGCAGGAAGCGGCGGCGGCCATGAACCTGCTCGTGGAGGACATCCGCGACGGGGCGCTGCAGCTGCGCATGGTGCCCATCGGCGAGACCTTCCAGCGCTTCCAGCGCGTGGTGCGCGACGTCTCCTCCGAGCTCCGCAAGGACATCCGCCTCGCCATCTCCGGGGCCGACACGGAGCTCGACAAGACCGTCGTCGAGAAGATCGGCGATCCGCTCACGCACCTCGTGCGCAACGCCTGCGACCACGGCATCGAGGGCGCCGAGGCACGCGTCGCCAAGGGCAAGCCGGCCCAGGGGACGCTCGCCCTCGACGCCCGACACGACTCCGGCTCCATCGTCATCGAGGTCCGCGACGACGGCAACGGCCTGAACCGCGACAAGATCCTCGCGAAGGCCGTGGAGCGCGGCCTCGTGGCCCCCGACGCGGAGCTCTCGGACCGGGAGATCCACCACCTGATCTTCGAGCCGGGCTTCTCCACGGCCGATGCGGTGACGAACCTCTCCGGCCGCGGCGTCGGCATGGACGTGGTGCGCAAGAACATCGAGGCCCTGCGCGGGACCGTGGAGGTGGAGTCGCGCCCGGGCCAGGGCACGACCTTCCGCATCCGCCTGCCGCTCACGCTGGCCATCATCGACGGCTTCCTGATGAACGTCGGGGACGACTCCTTCGTGGTGCCGCTCGAGTACGTGGACGAGTGCATCGAACTCGCCGCGGACGACCGGCGGGCCCAGCGCGGCTTCGTGGACCTGCGCGGCGAGGTGTTGCCGCTCATCGTCCTGCGCCGGCACTTCCGCCTCGGCGGGCGCGCGGGCCGGCGCGAGAACGTGGTGGTCGTGCGCTTCGGTGCTCAGAAGGTGGGGCTCGTCGTGGACGCGCTCCAGGGCGAGCAGCAGACGGTCATCAAGCCCCTCGGCGAGCTGTTCCGCCATCTCTCGGGCATCAGCGGCTCGACGATCCTCGGCAACGGCCGCGTGGCCCTGATCATCGACGTGCCCGGGCTCGTGCAGTTCGCGGAGCGGCGCGACGAGCGGCGCTACGGCCGGACCGTCGAGTGACGGCCGGGACGCATCGAAGCGGCAACACGGGCGCGACGCCCCTCTGGACTGGAGACTTCCAAGGATGAACCTCAAGCAAGCGATGGACTTCGGCAGCTGGAGCGTCGCGCGCCGGCTCGGTGCCGCGGCCGGCTCCGTGGTGGTGCTGGTGGTCGTGCTCGGCGCCGTCGCCTTCGGGGTGCTGGCCGGCGCCCGGAGCGGCTCGGAGGCCTACCGCGGCTTCGCCGAGGACAACGACCGGGTGGCGGACATCCAGACCTCGCTCCTCGGCGTGCAGGCGGAGATCCAGCGCTTCACGAAGAAGGGCGCCGGCGACGACGCGGCCCTCGCGCGCTACCGGGAGCGCATCGAGGAGCTGCGCCGCGCCCACACCGAGGCCTACGAGAGCCTCGCGAATCCGGAGCGACGCGCGCTCATGGAGACGGCCGAGATCGAGCTCGATCGCCTCGCCTCGCGCTTCGAGCAGGTGGTCGGCTTCCGGGACGAGCGCAACGCGCACGTCACCGCCCTGAACGAGGCGGGGACCGCCATCGAGGACGCACTCCTCGGACTCCTAGAGCTGGCGCAGGACGCCGGCGAGAGCGGACTCGCGAACGAGACCAGCGGCGCCCTGCAGTACTTCTTCACGGCCCGCTACTACACGAGCCTGTTCCTCGATTCCAACGACCCGAGCGACGTGGACCGGGCGAGCGGCGAGCTGTCCATGCTCTCCGCGCAGCTCATGGGCATCGAGTTCTCCCTCTCCGGCAGCGCGCAGCAGGAGCTCTTCGCGACCGTGGCGGAGCACGAGCCGGTGTTCACGCAGGCGGTGACCGACATCTCGGAGGTGGTCCTGGCCCGGAACGCCGTCATCGCGGACCTCCTGGACAACCTGATTCCGAGCGTCATCGATACCTACGGCGACGTGCGCGCCTCCGTCTCGGAAGCCACCGCCGAGACCGCCGAGGAGATGGCCTCCGCCAACGCCTTCGCCGCGACGGCGCTCGTCGTCGTGATCCTCCTCGCCGTGGCCCTCGCCGCGGTGGGCGCCGTGCTCATCACCCGCTCGATCCTCCGTCAGCTCGGCGGCGAGCCGAGCTACGTGCAGGAGATCGTCCGCGAGGTCGCGGCCGGCCACCTCGACGTGCAGGTCGAAGTGAAGGAAGGCGACGAGGACAGCATGCTCGCGACGATCCGCGAGATGGTCGCCCGTCTCGAGGAGGCGCTGACGGAGGTGCGTACCGGTTCCGACAGCCTCGCCCTGGCTTCCGGACAGGTGAGCGCCACGAGTCAGTCCCTCTCCCAGGGCTCCAGCGAGCAGGCGGCGAGCGTGGAGGAGACCACGGCCTCCATCGAGGAGATGACGGCCTCCATCGAGCAGAACACGGACAACGCGCGGACCACCGACGCCATGGCCACGAAGGCGGCGAAGGACGCCGCCGACGGCGGGCAGGCGGTCGAGGAGACCGTGGCGGCGATGCGCACGATCGCCGAGAAGATCTCGATCATCGACGACATCGCCTACCAGACCAACCTCCTCGCCCTGAACGCGGCGATCGAGGCGGCCCGCGCCGGGGAACACGGCAAGGGCTTCGCCGTGGTCGCCACGGAGGTGCGCAAGCTCGCCGAGCGCAGCCAGGTGGCGGCGCAGGAGATCGGGGCGGTCGCGTCCTCCAGCGTCGGTCTCGCGGAGCGCGCGGGGGCCCTGCTCGGGGAGATCGTCCCCGCGATCCAGAAGACCTCCGATCTCGTGCAGGAGATCGCCGCCGCCTCCGGCGAGCAGTCCGCCGGGGTGGGACAGATCAACGGCGCCATGGAGCAGCTCAACCAGCTCACGCAGCAGAACGCGTCGGCCTCCGAGGAGCTCGCCGCCACGGCCGAGGAGATGTCGGCGCAGGCCGAGGCGCTGCAGCGGACCGTCGCCTTCTTCCGGCTCCGGGGCGCGAGCGCCGGCAAGCCGGGGGCCCGGAGCGAGGAGCCCGGCAAGCCGCGGGCGTCCGTGACGCCGCTCCGCCGTCGCGCGGCGGAGGCCGCCGAGCTGCCGGACGCACCGGAGCCCGCCGTCGACGAAACCGCCTTCGTCCGCTTCTGAGGGAGCCCAGAGCATGAGCCAGGCCGCTGCCGTCCATCGGGACGAGGTCCTCCTCGAGGATCAGCCCCAGTACCTGACCTTCCGCATCGGTCGCGAGGAGTTCGCCATCGGCATCGTCGCGATCCGGGAGATCATGGAGTACGTGGATCCCACCGAGGTCCCCATGACGCCGGACTTCATCCGCGGCGTCATCAACCTCCGCGGGGCCGTGGTCCCGGTCATCGATCTCTGCGCGCGCTTCGGGCGCGAGCAGACGGACGTGAGCCGGAAGACCTGCATCGTCATCCTCGAGGTGGAGGTCGAGTACGAGGAGGAGACGGTCCGCCAGGTGATCGGCGTGATCGTCGACGAGGTCTCCCAGGTGCTCGAGATCGCCGCCGGGGAGATCGAGCCGCCGCCGCGCTTCGGCGCCCGGATCCGCACGGAGTTCATCTCCGGCATGGCCAGGGTGGACGGGCGCTTCGTGATCGTCCTGGACGTGCAGCGCGTCCTCGACGTCGAGGAGCTCGCCGCCGTCGCCGAGGTGGCCGCCGGGACCGAGGCCCTCGAGGGCGGGGACGAGTTCGACCCGGAGGGGGCCGAGGCCCTGGCCGACGACGACGCAGCGGAGGCCGTGCGCGGCCCCGAAGCGTCGGCGGAGGACTGATCCGTGAGCGCGCAGGCCGCGCTCGCGGCGCCCGTGCTCGAGGGGCCGGAGTTCGAGCGGATCCGCGTGCTCGTGCACGAGGCCACGGGCATCCACCTCGGGGAGACGAAGCAGTCCATGGTCGCCGGGCGCCTCGGCAAGCGCCTGAAGCACCTCGGCCTCCGGGACTACGGCGCCTATCTCTCGGTGATCACCGACGACGCCGCGGAGCGCCAGACCGCCCTCGACCTGCTCACGACCAACGAGACCTACTTCTTCCGCGAACCGCGCCACTACGACTTCGTGCGCGAGACCGTGCTCCCGGCGCATCCCCGGAGCGAGCCGTTCCGCGCCTGGAGCGCCGCGTCCTCGAGCGGCGAGGAGGCCTACAGCCTCGCCATGCTCCTCGCGGACCGGCTCGAGGGCGGCGACTGGCGGATCCTGGGCTCCGACATCAGCACGCAGATCCTCGAGGCGGCGCGCCGGGCCCAGTACCCCATGAGCCGCGCGGAGCGGATTCCCCGGGAGTACCTGAAGCGCTTCTGCCTGCGTGGCACCGGCCCCCACGAGGGCACCTTCCTCGTGGACCGGCCCCTGCGCGCGCGGATCGAGTTCCGGCAGGTGAACCTCAACGCGTCCCTGCCGTCCCTCGGGCCCTTCGACCTGATCCTCCTGCGCAACGTGCTCATCTACTTCCAGATGGAGAAGAAGCGCGAGGTGGTCCGGCGCGTCGTGGAGCGGCTGAAGCCCGGCGGCTGGTTCATGGTCGGCCATTCGGAGAGCCTGCACGGCGTCGCCGAGGGCCTCGAGACGGTCGCACCGTCCATCTACCGGAAGCCGCGCGAGTGACCGCGGCGCCCCCGCGGGAGGGCTTCGAGGTCTTCCTGCAGCCGGGGGAGTGGTACTTCGACGCCGCCGGGGTGCGCCTGCGGACCGTCCTCGGCTCCTGCATCGCGCTGACGCTCTGGCATCGGCGGCGCCGGATCGGCGGCATGTGTCACTACATGCTCCCGTCCCGCGCCCGGGTCCGCGACGTGGCCGACCTCGACGGCCGCTACGGCGACGAGGCGCTGCTGCTCCTCGAGCGCGAGGCTGCCCGCTTCGGCACGCGGCTGGCGGACTACGAGGTGAAGCTGTTCGGCGGCGCCAGCATGTTCGGTGCTCTGAAGGCGGCCGGCGCCTCGGTCCCGGCCTTCGGTTCCGTGCCGGAGCGCAACGTCGAGCAGGCACGTCAGCTCGTGGCGCGCCACGGCCTGAAGGTGCGGGCCGAGAGCCTCGGGGGCCTGGCCCACCGCCAGGTGGTGTTCGACATCGAGAGCGGCGACGTCTGGCTCCGCACCGGGGCCGCCCGGGACTACGTCGCCCTCGCAGCCGGAGAGCCCGCATGACCCGACCGGTGAGCGTGTTCATCGTCGACGATTCCGCCGTCGTGCGGCAGGTGCTGACGGATCTGCTCGGGAGCGATCCGGGGATCCGCGTGGCCGGCGCGGCCCGCGATCCGCTCTTCGCCCTCGAGCGCATGCAGTCGGACTGGCCCGACGTCATCGTCCTCGACGTCGAGATGCCGCGCATGGACGGCATCACCTTCCTGCGCAAGATCATGAGCGAGCGGCCGACCCCCGTGGTGATCTGCTCGACGCTCACGGAGAAGGGCGCCGACACGACCCTGCAGGCGCTCGCCGCCGGGGCCGTGGAG
>JAZBPF010000517.1:0-2184 GCA_036351515.1 Pseudomonadales bacterium
ACACGAGGATGGACGGAACGCTCGGGCGCGCGGCGCTCGCCGCGGTGCTGGCACTCCTGCTCGGCGGGTGCGACGGCGAGGCGCCGCCGACCGCTGCGGCACCGACGCCGGCGGACACGCTGTGGGTCGGCGGCGCGATCCTGACCATGGACGACGCCGCGCCGGACGCCGAGGCCCTCGCCGTGCGCGACGGACGCATCGTGGCCGTGGGCGACCGGGCCGCGGTGGAGGCCCACCGGGGACCGGAGACCCGGGTCGTGGAGCTCGGGACGCGCGCGCTGCTGCCGGGCTTCGTGGACGCTCACAGCCATCTGTCCTTCGTGGCGATCCAGGCCGTGGCCGCGAACCTGCTGCCGCCCCCCGACGGACCCGGGGACTCGATCGCGGCGCTGCAGCAGACCCTGCGCGACTACCTCGCGAAGTCGTCCACGGTCGCCGAGACCGGCGTGGTCATCGGCTTCGACTACGACGACTCGCAGCTCGCGGAAGGACGCCATCCGGACCGCCACGACCTCGACGCGGTCACGACGGAGCTGCCGATCCTGCTCATCCACCAGTCCGGCCACCTCGGCGTCTACAACAGTCTCGCCCTGGAGCGCGCGGGCATCACCGCGGCCACGCCCGATCCCGCCGGCGGCCACATCCACCGCGACGCCGACGGCACGCCCACGGGGCTCCTCGACGAGAACGCCCACTTCGCGGCCCTCGGCGCGAACCTGCCTCGGTTCACGGCGGCGCAGATGCACGGGATGCTCGAGGCCGCCCAGCGCCTCTACGCCGCCAACGGCTTCACGACGGTGCAGGACGGACGCACGGACCCCGGCGGCCTCGCCGTGCTCGAGGACGCGGCCGGCGCCGGCGTGTTCTTCCTCGACGTGGTCGCCTATCCGGACCTGGAGATGAACGCGGACTCGCCGGCGCTCTCCGGGCCGCGCATGGCGCGCCGCTACGAAGGCCGCTTCCGCCTCGGCGGCGTGAAGCTCACGCTCGACGGCTCGCCCCAGGGCAAGACCGCCTGGTTCACGGAGCCCTACGTCGAGCCGCCGGCCGGCGCGCCGGCGGACTACGCGGGCCGGCCCCTGCTCTCCGACGAGGCCGCCGGCGCCATCGTCGACCGGGCCTTCGCCGAGGGCTGGCAGCTGCTCGTGCACGCCAACGGCGACGCCGCCATCGATCAGATGATCCGCCTCGTGCGCGCCGCGGCGGCGAAGCATCCCGGGGAGGACCGGCGCCCGGTGCTCGTCCACGGCCAGTACCTGCGCCGGGACCAGATCCCGCAGCTCGCGGAACTCGGCATCTTCCCGGCCCTCTTCCCCATGCACACCTTCTACTGGGGGGACTGGCACCGAACGTCCGTCGCCGGGCCGGAGCGCGCGGCGTTCATCTCGCCCACGGCGGCGGTCCAGGAGGCCGGTCTTCCCTTCACGATCCACTCGGACGCGCCGGTGACCTTCCCGGACTCCCTGCGCCTGCTGCACAGCGCCGTGAACCGCACGACGCGCTCGGGGTTCGTCCTCGGGCCCGACCAGCGGATCGACGTGCCCACGGCGCTCGCGGCCATGACGATCCGGGCCGCCGAGCAGCACTTCGAGGAGGACACGAAGGGCTCCCTCGCGGTGGGCAAGCTCGCCGACCTCGTGGTGCTCTCGGCGGACCCGCGGGCCGTGGCGCCGGAGAAGCTCCTGCAGCTGCGGGTCCTGGAGACCGTGAAGGAAGGGCGGAGCGTCTACCGCGCCGCGGAGACCGGCGACGGCTCGAGGACCGCGAGTCTCTCGGGCCGGTAGCGCTCGAGGAGCGCGCGGACGATCGCGAGGCTCTCCGCGTCCGGCGGCGCCTGCCAGGCCTCGGGGCGGAAGTGCAGATGGAAGGCGCGGACGACCCAGCGGGTCGCCGCGTCGGGCTCGCCCGTGGGCTCGAGCGCGTAGCCCCAGGCCGCGAGGGCGCGCTGGAGCGCGAGCAGGTCGACGGGGCCGGGGCCGACGGCCGCGCGCTGGCGCGCGAGCGTCGCCTCCTCGTACCAGGCGCCGACACCCGCCTCGTGGAGCCGCCGCCAGGGAAACAGCGGGCCGGGGTCCGCCTTGCGCGCCGGCGCCACGTCGGAGTGCCCGACCACCCGCCAGGGCTCGATGTCGGGGTTCCGGGCCAGGATGTCCCGCGCGAGCGCCAGCACCGCCTCGAGCTGCG
>JAZBPF010000518.1:0-11471 GCA_036351515.1 Pseudomonadales bacterium
AGGAGCAGCACCGGCGCGTCCCGGATCACGCCCCGGGCCACGGTGGCGCGCTGGCGCTGGCCGCCGGAGAGGGTCACGCCGCGCTCGCCGACGAGGGTCGCGAGCCCCTCGGGCAGGCGCTCCAGCAGTGCCGTGAGCTCGGCCCGGGCCGCGGCCTGGAGCACCGATGCCTCGGGCCGCGTCGGGTCGTCGTAGGAAAGGTTGTCGCGCAGGGGCTGGCCGAACAGGAAGGCGTCCTGGGGCACGAGCACCACTTCCCGGCGCAGCTGCGAGAGCGGCCAGTCGGCCACGTCGTGGCCGTCCAGGCGGACCTCGCCGGGCGCGGCCTCCACGAGGCGCGCGAAGGCCGCCAGCAGCGTCGACTTGCCGGCGCCGATGCGGCCCATGACCGCGAGGCTCGTGCCGGCCTCCACCGTGAGGTCGACGCTCTCCAGGGCCGGCCGCTCCGCCGCCGGATAGCGGTAGCGGAAGCCGCGGAGTTCGAGGCGCCCCCGGGGCCGCGCCGGCGTGCGACCCGAGGGCGAGTCCGGGAACTCGTCCGGTGCGTCGAGGATCTCGAACACCCGCTCGCAGCCCACGGCGGCGCGCTGCAGCAGGTTCAGCAGCCAGCCGGTCATGCGCATGGGCTGGATCACCATGGCCACGTAGCTGAAGAAGGCCACGAAGGTGCCCTTGCTGATGGCCCCCGTGAGCACGAGGTGACCGCCCCAGCCGATCACCAGCAGGGAGGCGCCGGCGGCGAGGGTCGGCATCACCGCCGTCATGAGCGAGGAGATGCGCGCCTGGCGCCGGAAGGCCTCCGCATAGGCGTCGTTGTCCGCGTCGAAGCGCCCGAGTTCGAGTTCCTCCCGGGCCATGACCTGCAGCGTGCGGATGCCGCCGAAGGCCTCCTGGGTCCGGTCCGTGAGGGCCGAGGTGCGGTCCTGCACGATGCGCGAGGCCTGGTTCATGCGCCGGGACCCGCGGATCGCGTAGAAGGCGACCACGGGCAGGGGCGGGAGCACGAGCCAGGCGAGCTCCGGCGCGAGCCAGAACATGGCGGCGAAGCCCACCAGCGTCGCGTAGACCATGATCACGATGAGGATCGTGCCGGTGCTGATCAGGCGACGGATCAGGCTCACGTCGGAGACCGCGCGGGTCATCATGTCGCCGACGCTGTGGCGACCGAAGAACGACACCCCCTGCCGCTGGAGCCGGTCGAAGAGGGCCTGGCGGAGGTCGTAGGCGACGTTGATGGACGCCCGCCGGATCGCGATGCGCGCACCGCTCACCACGAACAGCCGCGCGAGCACCGCGGCCACGATGCCGAGCGCCGGCCCCCGGAGGTCCACGTCGGTCACGGCCCCGCCGGCGGCGAGGGCCGCGTCCAGGGCGTCGATGCCCTCGCGCAGGAACAGGGGCACGGACGCTTCGAGGAGGCGCGCACCGAGGAACGCGCCCAGGGACAGCGCCACCCACCCCTTCTGCCGGGCGAGCAGGGGCCCGAGGCGGCCGAGGGAGGCGAGCCCCGTGGCTCCGGCGGTCGTGCCCGCCGGCTCCTCAGAAGGAGGCGTTGTTCGGGACCCTCGGGAAGGGGATCGCGTCACGGATGTTCTCCAGGCCCGTGACGTACAGGATCAGACGCTCCAGGCCGAGGCCGAAGCCCGCGTGCGGCACCGTACCGTAGCGGCGCAGGTCGCGGTACCACCAGAGCTCGCGGGCGAGCGACGAATCGCCCAGTCGTGCGTCCAGCACGTCGAGGCGCTCCTCGCGCTGGGAGCCGCCGACGATCTCGCCGACGCCCGGAACGAGCACGTCCATGGCGGCGACGGTGCGGTCGTCGTCGTTCACGCGCATGTAGAACGCCTTGATGTCCTTCGGATAGTCGGTGACCACCACGGGCCGCCCCACGTGCTCTTCCGTGAGCCAGCGCTCGTGCTCGCTCTGCAGGTCGCGGCCCCAGGCGACGGGGAACTCGAAGTTCCGTCCCGAGCGCTCGAGGATGCCCACGGCCTCCGTGTAGCTCAGGCGCTCGAAGGACGAGCCGGCGACGTGTTCGAGGCGCTCGATCACGCCCGGGTCCACCCGTTCGGCGAAGAAGGCGAGGTCCTCCGCCCGCTCCTCGAGCACCCGGGCGAGCACGTGGCGGAGCAGACCCTCGGCGAGGGCGGCGTTGGCGTCGAGGTCCGCGAAGGCGATCTCCGGCTCCACCATCCAGAACTCGGCGAGGTGCCGGCTCGTGTGGGAGTTCTCGGCGCGGAAGGTGGGACCGAAGGTGTAGACCTTCGAGAGCGCCAGGCAGTAGCTCTCCAGCTGGAGCTGGCCGGAGACCGTGAGGAAGGCCTCGCGGCCGAAGAAGTCCTCGGAGAAGTCCGGCCCGCCGTCCGGCGCCCGCGGCGGGTTCACGGCGTCGAGGGTGCTCACGCGGAACAGCTCGCCGGCGCCCTCGCAGTCGCTCGCGGTGATGATCGGCGTGTTCACCCACAGGAACCCCTCGCCGTCGAGGTAGCGGTGGATGGCCTGGGTCAGCGTGTTCCGGACCCGCGCCACGGCCCCGAAGGTGTTCGTGCGCGGCCGCAGGTGCGCGACCGTGCGCAGGTACTCGAACGTGTGGCGCTTCTTGGCCACCGGGTAGCTCTCCGGATCGTCCACGGCGCCGAGACACACGAGCTCCGCCGCCTGGATCTCCACGCTCTGGCCCCGCCCCTGCGACGCCACGAGCCGGCCCCGGACGACCACGGAGCAGCCGGGCGTCAGTTCCGTCACCTCGGTGTCGTAGTTGGGCAGGGAACCGTCGGCGACGACCTGGATCGAAGCGAGGCAGGAGCCGTCGTTCACCTCGACGAAGGAGAAGCCCCCCTTCGAGCTGCGGCGCGTGCGGACCCAGCCGCGGATCTCGACGTCCCGGTCCGTGGGGATCGCGCCGCCGAGGAGCTCGGCGACCGGATGGGTGTGCATGGGTGGACTCCGGAGAAGGACTGCGGACGCGGCGCTCCGGCGCGAACCGGCTCCCGCGTGGCGACTGTGGAATGATAATGGATCGGGGTCCCACGGCCGCAACCACACGGCCAGAACCGGGTAGGGTCGACGGTTTGCCGGGGCCCGTCCCGAGCGGAAGAGGAGCCTCCCATGGCCCTGCGTTACTGGATCGTCATCCTCGCCGTCGCCATCGCGATCATCGCGGGCGCCATGTTCTTCGGGCAGGCGGAGAAGCCGCCGGAACCGCAGGTGCGCGCCCTGCCGGAGCCCGAGCCGGCGACGCCGGAGCCCGCGCCCCCGGAACCCGCGCCGGAGCCCGGATCCGAGCCGGTTCCGGAACCGGAGCCCGCGCCGGAGCCCGAACCCGAGCCGGAACCGCTGCCGGGGCTCGACGCGAGCGACGCCTTCCTGCGCGAGCGGGCCGAGGCCATGGGGGACGGGGCGACCCTGGAACGCGTCCTTTCCGCGGATCAGCTCGTGCGCCGCTTCACGGCGGTGGTGGAGAGCCTCGCCGGCGGCGCCGTCCCCCGCGATCCGGTCGCGTTCCTGGCGCCGCCGGAGAAGTTCCAGGTGCAGCGGCGCGGCGACCGGATCCTGCTCGATCCCGCGAGCTACGACCGCTACGACGGCGCGGCGGAGCTCGTGGCCGGGGTCGACCCGAGCCGCGCGGTGCAGCTCCTGCGCCTCATCGAGCCGCTCATGGAAGACGCCTACGCGGAGCTCGGGCTGCAGGACGTGGACCCGGAGGCGCGCCTCGCCGCGGCGATCGACGTGCTCCTCGCCACCCCGGAGCCGTCCGAGCCGATCGAGCTGAAGCAGCCGTCCGTGATGTACGAGTTCGCCGATCCGCGGCTCGAGGGCCTCGAGCCGGCGCAGAAGCTGCTGCTGCGCATCGGGCCCGACAATCGGGCGCGGGTGAAGGGCAAGCTGCGGGAGGTGCGGGCCCTGCTCGAGCTGCCGTCCGACGCCTGAGCGTCCGCGGAGGAATCCGGGCCGCGCGCGGCGTCCGGATGCCTTCCGGGCGCCGAGGCGGGTTCAGTCCTCCTCGCGAACCGCTTCCGGGTCCGCGACCACGCGGAAGGGGCTGTGGGCCCCGATGGCGGCCATGTCCTCGGCGACCCAGCCCCGCTCCTGGTCGAGGTAGTCCGCGACGGCCTCCCGGAGCCCGGGGTGCGCGATCCAGTGGGCGCTGTGCGTGCGTACCGGCAGGTAGCCGCGGGCCACCTTGTGCGTGCCCTGCGCGCCGGCCTCCACCCGGTCGAGCCCGCGCGTGATCGCGAAGTCGATGGCCTGGTAGTAGCACACCTCGAAGTGCAGGAAGCGGTGCTCCTCGATGCAGCCCCAGTTGCGCCCGTAGAGGGCGTCGGAGCCGATCAGGTTCAGGGCCCCGGCGATCCAGCGGCCGCCGCGGCGCGCGAGGATCAGGAGCACCTCGTCGGCCAGGGTCTCGCCGATGCGGCTGAAGAACTCCCGGGTCAGGTAGGGGTCGCCCCACTTCCGCGAGCTCGTGTCGAGGTAGAAGCGGTAGAAGGCGTCCCAGTGGGCCTCGGTCAGGGCGTCGCCGGTGACCCATTCCACGGTGACGTCGTCCTCGAGGGCCTGCTTCCGCTCGCGCTTCAGGTTCTTGCGCTTCTTCGACGAGAGCGAGGCGAGGAAGTCGTCGAAGCTCCCGTAGCCCGCGTTCGTCCAGTGGAACTGCTGGTCCGTGCGCTGGAGCAGCCCCGCGCCGCCGAGGCGCTCCCACTGGTCCGCCGGCAGGAAGTTCAGGTGCAGGGAGGAGACCCGCGTGCGCCGCGCGACCTCCAGGGCTCCCTCGACGAGGCGCGCCTCGATCGCCTCCCGCGGCTCCGCGTGGTCCGCCACGAGCAGCCGCGGGCCGGTCACGGGCGTGAACGGCACCGCCGAGAGCAGCTTCGGATAGTAGCGGCCGCCCGCCCGGTGGAAGGCGTCCGCCCAGGCGTAGTCGAAGATGTACTCGCCCCGGGAGTGCCCCTTCACGTAGAGGGGCACCGCGCCCGCGAGGCGCCCTTCCGGGTCCTCGAGCAGGAGGTGGAAGGGCTGCCAGCCCCGGTCGGGCACGGCGGAGCCACTCGCTTCCAGCGCGTGGAGGAAGGCGTGGGTGAGGAAGGGGTTCCGCGGTCGGCCGGGCGGCACGGCGCAGGCGTCCCAGGCGTCCGCCTCCACCTCGCCGATCGATTCCACGGTCCGGATGGTCCATTCGTCCCGATCGGACACGGCAGTCCCTCGTCGCGATCGCCCGAGGGGGCGAGTCTAGAGGCCTTTCCCCGCTCCACGCATCCCCGGCGCGACGACGGTGGACCGAGAGCGCCACGCGGCAGGGCGACGGAGCGGGCGGGACGAAGCGAAGGCTGCCTCGGTGGCATTCCCCGGGTCCGCGCGCGACAATGCGCCGCTTGTGCGGAGCGGCCGCTCCTCTCGATCCGCACGGGCGACCGAGGAGCACGACGTTCCTCCGCGTACGCCCTGGTCTCTCCTTTCGGTCCCGAGTCGCCCCATGATCGAGCTGTTGCGTCGTCACGTCCTGTCCCTCCTGCTCCTCGTCGCCCTGGCCCTCCTGGCCTGGTGGGTCGTGGTGCGCGTGCTCGAGGAGCAGAGCCCGCAGCAGCTGCGGCGGGGCGGGGGAACGACGCCGGTGGTCGTCTCGCGGGTCGTGGAGGCGCCCTTCACGGACACGGTCGAGGCCGTGGGCACGGGCCGGGCCGACGAGTCCGTGGAGATCACCGCGAACGTCAGCGACCGGATCGCGGCCATCGAGTTCCGGGAGGGGCAGTTCGTGGAGGCGGGGACCGTACTCGTGCGCCTCGACACGAGCGAGGAGGCGGCGGCGCTGGAGGAGGCGCTGGCGAATCTCGACGACGCCCGGCAGCAGTTCGAGCGCCTGGACCAGCTCGTGGAGACGAACTCCGCCGCTCGCTCGCAGCGCGACCAGCAGAAGGCCCTCATGGAAGCGGCCGAGGCGCGGGTGCAGGGCGTGCGCGCGCGCATCGCGGACCGGGTGATCCGCGCCCCGTTCGCCGGGGTGCTGGGCCTGCGGGCCGTGAGTCCGGGCGCCCAGGTGTCGCCGGGGACGCTCATCACGACGCTGGACGACGTGCGCCCCATCAAGCTCGACTTCTCCGTGCCGGAGAGCTTCCTGCCGGTCCTCCGCGTGGACGCGACGATCCGCGCCAGTTCCGTGGCGTACCCCGACCGGCGCTTCGAGGGGCGGGTGGCGCAGATCAGCCCGCGGGTGGATCCGGTGACCCGGTCCGTGGCGATCCGGGCCGAGCTGCCCAACGAGGACGGGCTCCTGCGGCCCGGCATGCTCTTCACCGTCGATCTCGTGCGTGATCGCCGCCAGGGCCTCATGGTGCCCGAGTCCGCGCTCGTTCCCCGGGGCGAGCGCCAGTACCTCTTCCGGGTCACGGACGGCCGCGCGGAGCAGGTGGAGGTCGCCCTCGGCGCGCGCCGGCCCGGCGTCGTCGAGATCCTCTCCGGCGTGGACGCCGGGGACACGGTGGTCGTGGAGGGCAGCCTGCGGCTGCGCTCCGGCGCCGAGGTCACGATCCAGGAGGAGGTGGACGCCTTCGCCTATCTTCCGGAGGAGGCCCGGGAGGCCTCCGTCGCCCCCGCGGGGGGCAAGGAGCTCGGACGATGATCCTCTCGGACGTGTCCGTCCGCCGCCCGGTCTTCGCGGCGGTGCTGAGCCTCATCCTCATCGCCTTCGGCCTGCTGTCCTTCGACCGGTTGCCGCTGCGCGAGTACCCGGACATCAACCCGCCCATCGTGTCCGTGGAGACGCAGTACCCCGGCGCCTCGGCGCAGGTGGTGGAGACGAAGATCACGCAGATCATCGAGGACGCCATCGCCGGCATCGAGGGGATCCGCACGATCTCCTCCTCGAGCCGGGACGGCACCTCGAACATCACCGTCGAGTTCGAGGTCGAGCGCGACATCGACGCGGCCGCCAACGACGTCCGGGACCGGGTCTCGCGCTCCGTGGACCAGCTCCCGGAGGAGGCGGACCCGCCGGAGATCGCCAAGGCCGACGCGAACACGCAGCAGATCATGTGGCTCTCGCTCGCGAGCGACCGCATGGACCAGCTGCAGCTCTCCGACTACGCGCGGCGCTTCGTGCAGGACCGGCTGGCCATGGTCAACGGTGTCGCCAGCGTGCGCATCGGCGGGGAGCGGCGCTACTCCATGCGCATCTGGCTCGACCGGGAGGCGCTCGCCGCCCGCGGCCTGACCGTCTCCGACGTGGAGGCGGCCCTGCGCAGCGAGAACGTGGAACTGCCCGCCGGGCGCGTGGAGTCCCGGGAGCGGGAGTTCACGGTGCGCGTGGAACGCAGCTACGCCACCGCCGGGGACTTCCGGGATCTGGTGCTGCGCCAGGGCGCGGACGGCTACCTGGTGCGCCTGGGCGACGTCGCGCGGGTGGAGATCGGCCCGGCGGACGAGCGCAGCGAACTGCGGGCGAACGGCTCGCCGAACGTGGGCCTCGGCATCTCCGCCCAGGCCAAGGCGAACGTCCTCGACACGGCCCGGGCCGTGAAGGCCGAGATCGCGCGGATCCAGGACGGCCTGCCCGCCGGCATGCAGATCGTCGCCGGCTTCGACGCCTCCATCTACATCGAGCAGGCGATCCTCGAGGTCTACAAGACCCTGTTCATCGCCACGGGCCTCGTGGTCCTGGTGATCTACCTGTTCCTCGGCAGCGTGCGCGCCATGATCGTGCCCGCGGTGACCGTCCCCGTGTCCCTCACGGCCGCGTTCATCGTCCTCTGGGCCATGGGCTTCTCCATCAACCTGCTCACGCTTCTCGCCCTCGTGCTCTCCATCGGTCTCGTGGTGGACGACGCGATCGTCGTGCTCGAGAACGTCTACCGGCGCGTGGAGAAGGGAGAGCCGCCGCTGCTCGCGGCCTACAAGGGCGCGCGGCAGGTGGGCTTCGCGGTGGTGGCGACCACGCTCGTGCTGGTGGCCGTGTTCGTGCCCATCGCCTTCATGGAGGGCAACCTCGGACGCCTGTTCTCCGAGTTCTCCCTCGCCATCGCCGGGGCGGTGATCTTCTCCTCCCTGGTGGCGCTCACGCTCGTGCCCATGCTGGCCTCGAAGCTCCTGCGGCCGGACACCGGGCGCGTGGGCCTCGCCCGCTGGGTGGACGCGGCCTTCAACTACGCCGCCGAGCACTACTCGACCTCCCTCGACGGGCTCCTGAAGCGCAGCTGGCTCGTCTACCTCGCCCTCGTGCTCGTGGTGGCGGGCGGCTGGCAGCTGTTCCGCATGGTGCCGCAGGAGTACGCGCCCACGGAGGACCGCTCGAGCTTCTTCGTGCTCATGAACGCTCCCGAGGGCGCGAGCTTCGAGTACACCCAGCGCTACTCGCGGCGCCTGGAGGAGATCCTCCTGCCGCTCCTCGAGAACGGGGAGGCCTACCGGATCCTCGTCTCCACGCCGCGCTTCGGCTCCGGCGCCAACGTGAACAACGCCATCGCCATCGTCTCCCTGGAGACCTGGGACAAGCGGGAGCGGGGCGCCGAGGAGATCATCGGCCAGCTCTTCGGGGAGCTCGGACAGATGCCCGGCGTCCGCGCCTTCCCGATCCAGCCCGCGAGCCTCGGCCAGCGCGGCTTCTCCACGCCGCTGCAGTTCGTGATCGGCGGCGACACCTACGAGGAGCTCGATCTCTGGCGGGACCGGATCCTCGAGCGGGCCGCGGAGAACGAGCGCCTGCTCAACCTCGACGCCGACTACAAGCCCGTGAAGCCGCAGCTCATCATCGAGGTGGACCGGGACCGGGCGGCGGATCTCGGCGTGCCCGTGGTCACCGTCGGCCGGACCCTCGAGACCATGCTCGGCTCGCGGCGGGTCACGACCTACCTCGACCGCGGCGAGGAGTACGACGTGATCCTCCAGGCCGACGACGCGGACCGGGAGACGCCGAGCGACATCTCGAACCTCTACGTGCGCTCCGATCGCAGCGGCGAACTGGTTCCCCTGTCGTCCCTCGTGCGGGTGCGCGAGCAGGCCTCGGCGGCGGAGCTGAACCGCTTCAACCGGCTCCGGGCCGTGACCATCTCCGCGAACCTGGCGCCGGGCTATCCCCTCGGCGAGGCGATCGCCTACATGGAGCGCATCGCCGCGGAGGAGCTGCCCTCGAACGCGCGCATCGACTACAAGGGCCAGTCCCGGGAGCTGCAGGAGTCGAGCGCCTCCGTGGCCGTCACCTTCGGCCTCGCGCTGCTGGTCGTGTTCCTGGTGCTCGCCGCCCAGTTCGAGAGCTTCGTGCATCCGGTGATCATCATGGCCACGGTGCCGCTCGCCGTGGCCGGGGCGCTGCTCGGCCTGTTCCTCGTGGACGGCACGCTGAACATCTACAGCCAGATCGGCATCGTCATGATGGTGGGACTGGCGGCGAAGAACGGCATCCTCATCGTGGAGTTCGCCAACCAGCTCCGGGACGCGGGGCGCGACGTGCCGACGGCGATCCGCGAGGCGGCCCGCCTGCGCCTGCGGCCCATCGTCATGACGTCCATCTCCACCGTGATCGGCGTACTGCCCCTGATCCTCGGGACCGGGGCCGGGGCCGAGAGCCGCATGGCCATCGGCGTCGTGGTGTTCGCGGGCGTGCTCTTCTCGACGTTCCTCACGCTCGGCGTGGTGCCGGTCTTCTACCAGCTCCTCGCGCCCTTCACGCGCAGCCCCGACGCGGTGTCCCAGGAGATCGACGCGCTCTTCGAGCAGGAGCAGCGGGGCAGCGCCGCGGCCGGGGGCGGCAGTGCGGAGGGAGCGCCCGCGGACCGGGCGCGGGAGCCCTGAGCCGCCTTCAGGCTTCTCCGAAGGCCTCCGCGCCGTAGCGCCAGAAGCGGATCCCCGCGGGCCAGCTGCCGGGCGCCAGCCCGGCCTTGCGCCAGAGCTGCGCGAGGAAATCCGCGGGCTCCGGCAGCTGTTCCCACACCTTCGGCAGGAACGTCGCCCGGTACGGCCCCGCCTCCAGCAGCAGGCCGTCGATTCCCGGCGTCAGCAGCTGGGCGAGGGTGTCCGGGTCGGCTGCGGCGATCGATTCCCGCGGCGACAGCACCGAGAGCGAGAGCCGCAGCCCCGCGAGCTCCCCGGTCCGGACCGGCGGGAAGCGGGGATCGTCGAAGGCCGTGTCGAAGGCGTTCACGGCCACGTCCCGGGGCAGGGGGCGGACCGGTTCGAGGACGCCGCGACAGCCGCGGAGGGCGCCGTCCGGCGTCTCGAGGGTGACGAAGGTCGCCCGGGCCACCCAGGCCTCGGCTGGCCACTGCTGTCGCAGCGGCTCGAGCGGTCGGCCCGTGGTCAGCCCGTGCTCGATGCTCGCCCGCGCCGTCTGCAGGAGTCGGCCCCGGAGCGTCGGGGACAGCACGGCCCCGTTCTCGGCGGGAGCGGGGGCCCTCACGCTGCGGTCTCCGTGAGCAGCCAGGCACCGTAGCCCACCACCCGCGAGGCGGGCCCACCGCCCCCCGTCGAGTCCGAGAGCCCCACCCGGTCCACGCGCAGCCCGCGGCGGCGGGCGAGGGCGAGGAGGCCGTTCACCGGCGCGGCGCCGCAGGCGTCCTCGCCCGTGAGCGCCGTGTCGAGCTGCTCGATCCGCTGCGCCGTGCGGGCGTCTAGGCGCCGCGCCACGGCCTCCTCGTGGAAATGGGAGAGATCGGAGCTGATCACGATCAGCGTCTCCGGCCCGTCCCAGACGGCGTCGAGCACGGCGGCCACGGTCTCCGGGCCGGCGCCGCCCACCACGAGGGGCAGGACCGTGAAGGGGCCCAGCACGGCCTGCAGGAACGGCAGCTGCACCTCGAGGCTGTGCTCCTCGCGATGGGCCGCGGCGGAGGTCGTCACGCCCGGCAGGGCCGCCACGCGCTCGCGCAGCGCCGCGTCCACGGGGACGATCCCGAGGGGCGTCTCGAAGGCGTCCGCCTCCGGCAGCGCGAGGCCCTCCACCCAGACGCGGTGGCAGGGACCGAGGAGGACGACGCGCTCGATCTCCCGAGCCCGGGCGCCGAGGCGTGCGTAGGCGCGGGCGGCCAGGGCGCCGGAGTAGACGTAGCCCGCGTGGGGCACGATCAGCGCCTTCACGGGGGCGGTGGCCCGGGTCTCGTCGGCCCCGGCCAGCAGGCGTTCGAGCGTCGCCCGGAGCTCCGGGGACGTGCCGGGGTAGAAGAGATCGGCCACGGCGGGGGAACGGATGCGCATGCGCAACTCTCCTCCGGGGATGCCTCACCGGAATCGGTCCTGACGACGAACGCGCCTTGGAACCGGCCGCGTCCGACGCCATCTTGGGACCAGCGAGATGGGTCCGGCATGGATCTGGATCAAGAAGGAGGCGCCGGCGGCGCCGGGAGCGAGCATGACGGCAGGCGCGACGGGGGTCCGCCCCGGGGCCGAGCGGGGCGTGGTCGACACGCGGTGGTGGCATCGCCTGGAGGACGGGCGCGTGCAGTGCGATCTCTGTCCACGCCACTGTCGCCTGCGCGAGGGGCAGCGAG
>JAZBPF010000519.1:0-2110 GCA_036351515.1 Pseudomonadales bacterium
GGCTTCAGCCGCGACCAGGAGTGCCGAAGGCGAGCGGGTGGCCTTGTCGACCGTGTCCCGTCGGAGCCCATGGGCACTCAGTTCGGTTTCACTCGGACGCGATCGTCGTGGCTGAAGCCTGCTCCCACGAGGAACGTGCCTCCGCCCTCGGTGGGAGCGAGCTTCAGCTGCGAACAGGGGTGCCTGAGGCGAGCAGATGGTCTCGTTGGCCCCGTCGCGCAGGAGCCCATCGGCCGTCCGTCCGGCTTCGTTTGGACTCGATCGTCGCGGCTGAAGCCTGCTCCCACAAGACATGTCGCTCCGCTCCCTGTGGGGGTCAGCTGCAGACGCTCCGGCGTACCGCGCGACGAACCAACCGAGGGCTCTGTGAGATCGTCCGGTACGTAGACCTGGCTGTCGCGGACTCGCACAGGGCCACCTCGTGACCCCCGGTGATCGCCTCGTGGTCCTCTGCCGCCCCGGATTCGAGGGCGACTGCGCCGCGGAGCTCACCCAGCGCGCGGCCGAGGTCGGCACCTGGGGGCATGCGCGGACCCGGGACAGCGAGGGCTTGCTGGAGTTCTTCCCGGGCGGTCACCACCCGCTCCCGCTGCTCGCCGGCCCCCTCGGCGAGGCCCCGGTGTTCCCGCGCCAGTGGTGCGCCGCCGGTCCGCTCCTCGAGGACCTGCCCGAAGGCGATCGCCTCGGCCCGCTCCTCGCCGACGTGGACGTGCCGGTCGCCGACCTCGTGGTGGAAACGCCGGAAGGGGACGCCTACCGCCCCCTCGCGCGCCTCGCCCGGCGCCTCGTCGGCCCCGCCCGCGGCGTGCTTCAGGCACGCGGCGACTGGTGTCCCGACGATCCCGACGCCGTGCGCCTGCACCTCGTGCTCGCCGCCGGCGACGCCGCCTGGGTCGGCCGCTCGCCCCTAGGACGCTCGTCGCCGGAGCCCGGCGGCATCGTCCGCCTGAAGCAGCATCCGGAGGCCCCGAGCCGTTCCGCCCTCAAGTTGGAGGAGGCGCTACAGGTGTTCCTCAGCCCGGCGGACCGACATCTGCTCTTCGACGGCCGCCGCACCGCCGTGGACCTCGGTGCCGCTCCCGGCGGCTGGACCTGGGTGCTGCGCCGCCGCGGCGTGCAGGTGCTGGCCGTGGACAACGGCGCCCTCGCTCCGGTGCTCGCGAAGGACCCGGAGGTGGAGCACGTCCGCGCCGACGCCTTCACCTTCGAGCCCACCACGCCCGTCGACTGGCTGATCTGCGACGTCGTCGACAAGCCCGCCCGCGTAGTCGAGCTCATGGCCCGCTGGCTCCGCCGCGGCCGTGCGCGCCGGGCCCTGTTCAACCTCAAGCTCCCCATGCGCCGGCGCTGGCAGGCCGTGGAGGATGCGCGGGTTCGCTTCGAGCGCGTGCTCGGGGAGGCCGCGCCGGACTTCTCGCTGCGCATCCACCAGCTCTACCACGACCGCGAGGAAGTCACCTGCTACGCGGCGCCGCGGAGCTGAGGCGTCCGTTCCACGCACGAGCGCGACGCATCTCCACGTCCTGTGGGAGCCACCATCAGCGGCGATGGCATGCCCGGAGCGGCGCGGTCGCGACTGAAGTCGGCTCCCACAGAGCCGGAGCGAAGCCCCCACTGTGGGAGCCAGCTTCAGCCGCTCCGGCGTACCGGGCGACGGCATTTCCTGAACGAAGCAGTCGCGACTGAAGTCTGCTCCCACAGGGGCGTAGGCATCTGTGGGAAGGCGACGCAGTCGCCGACCGATCGCGCACTGCGTGCGCTTCCCACGGGCGCTGCAGCGTGGACAATCGGGGACGGATCCGGAGGGGGACATCGATGCGCATCTCGACGTTGCTGAGCTATGCGGGGGGCTTCCGCCAGGCCGTGGCGGAAGTGGTGGAACTGGAGAAGGCCGGCCTCGACACGGTGTGGGTCCCGGAGGCCTATTCCTTCGACGCCCCGAGCGCCATGGGCTATCTCGCTGCGCGGACCGAACGCGTGACCATCGCCTCGGGCATCCTGCCCATCTACTCGCGCACCCCGACACTGCTGGCCATGACGGCGGCGGGTGTGGACTACCTCTCCGATGGCCGCGCCATGCTCGGCATCGGCGCGTCGGGCCCGCAGGTGA
>JAZBPF010000520.1:0-3841 GCA_036351515.1 Pseudomonadales bacterium
ACAGGACGTTGCGGCACTGCCACTGTGGGAGCCCGCTTCAGCGGCGACGATGGGGCCGAGCGAAGCGGTCGCGGCTGAAGCCTGCTCCCACAGGACGTAGCGGCACTGCGACTGTGGGAGCGCGCTTCGGCCGGTCCGGCGTCCCGGGCGACGGCGAGGCCGAACGAAGCCGTCGCGGCTGAAGCCGCTTCTCACGGGGATCAGCGCACCCCCGCCGGCAGTCGCCACGCGATCAGCTGATCCCCGACCGCGTCGGCGTTGAGCGCGCCGTGGCCGCCAGCAGCGACGACGACGTACTGCACGCCGTCGAGCACGTAGCTCATGGGCGTGGCGTTCGCCGGCGCCGGCAGGCGCTCCATCCAGAGTTCCTCTCCCGACGACAGATCGAAGGCGCGCAGCGCCCGTTCGCTCGCACCGCCCACGAAGACGAGGCCGCCGGCCGTCACGAGTGGACCACCGAGGCCGGGAATGCCGAATGCCAGATCCGGCAGCCAGCCGGGCACGAGGTCCGCCGTGGTCCCGAGGGGCGTCGACCAGGCGACGGTCCCGCGCGCGAAGTCCACGGCCACGAGCCGGCCCCAGGGCGGCTCGATGCAGGGCACGCCGAGCGGTGACAGGAACGGCCTGCGCGCCATGGCGTAGGGCGTGCCCTCCATGGCGGAGACTTCCCAGCCGTCGAACTCCCCGGACGCCCGCCGTTCCGCCAGCTCCGCCCGGGGAATCAGCACCAGCTGCCCGGGCAGCTCGTTCACGCGCACGACGGCGATCCCCCGCTCCGGATCCACGGCGACCCCGCCCCAGTTCGCGCCGCCGCCCCAGCCCGGATAGAGGATCGAGCCCTGCAGCGAAGGCGGCGTGAAGCGGCCCTCGCTCCGGGAACGCTCGAGGATCCGGCGACAGGCCCGCGTGTCGAAGTACAGCAGCCCCCAGGCGTCGTCCGGACCGAGGGCCCGCCCGCCGGAGAGCTCCGGCAGCGTCGAGAACGGCTGCGTCGGCGACAGCACCTCACCGGGCACGTCGCTCGCCGGCACGGCCCGCTCCTCCACCGGGAACAGGTCCTCTCCGGTCTCCCGGTGGAACGCGAACAACATGCCCGTCTTCGTGGCGACGAGCACCGCGGGCACCGTCCCGCCGTCCCGGGGCAGGTCCACGAGCGTCGGCTGCACGGGCACGTCGTAGTCCCAGACGTCGTGGTGCACGAGCTGCCGATGCCACACGACGCGCCCGGTCGCCGCGTCCAGGGCGACCACGGAATTCGCATAGCGGTTGTCGCCGAGGCGCTCGCCGCCGTAGAAGTCCGGGCTCGGCGACGACGTCGGCACGAACACGAGGCCGCGCTCCGGGTCTACGGACAACGGGGCCCAGGCGTTCGCCGCACCGGTGCGCTGCCCTGCATCCCACGCCCAGTCCGCCGCCGCGGGATCGGCCGGGTCCCGTGGAATCGGATCCCAGCGCCAGCGCTCGGCGCCCGTGCGCACGTCGACGGCGCGCACGATGCCCCGCTCCAGCTCCACGGCCCGGTTGTCCCCGATGGCCGAGCCGACGAAGGCCAGATCGCCGAGGATCGCCGGCGGCGAGGTCACCGCGTACTGGCCCACGTCCGCGGGGTCGGCGCCACCGAGGACGTCCGCGTCGCGCAGGGCGATGCGACCGTCCCGACCGAAGTCCGGGCACGGCAGACCCGTCTCCGCGTCCACCGCGACGAGCTCGCCCACGAGGGTGCCGAAGAGCACGCGGTGCGGGCAGGAGGCGGCCTCGCCGTGCCAGAGCGCGACGCCCCGGGAAGCGGCATTGCCGTAGCGCACGGCCGGATCGAGACCCGGATCGAAGCGCCAGCGCTCGGCCCCGGTGCGGGCGTCCACGGCGATCAGCACGTCGGTGCCCGTGGTGAAGTACAGCGTGCCCGCCCAGAGCACGGGCGTGGCCTCGTAGGTGTGCTGCTTGCGCGCGAAGACCGCCGCCGGCTCCCCGGAGCGATGGACCCAGGCCCGCTCCAGGCGCCCGACGTTGGCGGGCGTCAGCTGCGCCGCCGGCGTGTACTGACGACCGCCCGGATCACCGCCGTAGTGCGCCCAGCCGACCGTCGCCGCGCCCTCGCCGTGCGCGGCCGTCGCCCCCAGCAACGCGAAGAGCACGAGGCGGCGAGCGCCCCGAGCTCGTACCGAAGCCCATGTCATGCCTGTCCTCCCGTCGGCTCGCAGAGAGCGTTCTCCGAAGCGGTCTCCACTGCAAGGGAGACGCGTCCGGACGAACGGTACGCGCGGCCGCACGTGGCGACGACCGGCGCGGTTGCAGGCCGGTCATCTCCGGCTGCTACCGTGACTCCGGTCATCGAGGAGAGAGCGATGAACACGAACGGGCGAGAGACCGTCACGGCGAGCATGCTCGTGGGGACCCTGGCCGTTTGCGGCTGCGCAGGACAGGCACTGTCGCCGGTCGAGGAGGCGCGGCGTCAGCGGGAGCGCGAGCTCTACATGGTCTGCCTGCACGAACAGGCGCCGGCGGCGATGCTGACCTGGCTGGGACCGCGGATCCGGGCGTCCTGCCGGAACCAGGCCCGGCGCGCGGTCCGGACCGTCCGCCGCTGAGCGGATCCGCGAACGTCAGCCGACGGCGGCGCGCGGCGCATCCAGGGTAGCGGTGGGCTCCGGCCCACCGGCCACGTCGAGACGCAGCCGCTCCCGACCGTCCACCCACACGCGGGCGATGCGCGAGAAGTCGCGCCGCGCCTCGAAGGCGACGAGGTCCGCGGCCTTGCCCACCTCGATGCTCCCGAGACGGTCGTCGAGGCCGAGGAGCCGCGCCGGGTTCAGGGACACGAGATCGAAGCAGCGCGACGGCGCGATGCCCGCCTCCAGCATCTTCACCACCGCCCCGTGCATGCTCGGGAAGTGGTAGTCGCTGCAGAGCATGTCGACGCAGTTCTCGGCGAGGGCGTCGCTGCAGGCGAGGTTCCCGCAGTGGGAGCCGCCGCGGACGTAGTTCGGCGCGCCCATGCACACCCACATGCCGAGCTCCTTCGCCCGCCGCGCCGCCTCGATGGTCGTGGGCATCTCCGAGAGCGTGGCGCCGAAGGCGTGCGCCTCCTCCACGTGGGCCACCGTCGTGTCGTCGTGACTGCCGAGGATGCGGCCGGTGCCGAGCGCGTCCCGGATGGCGCCGCGGTGGTTCACGCGGCTGCGCTCGGCGACCTTGCGCTCCAGCAGGGACCGCGCGTCCTCGAGCGAGAGCCCCATGGAGTCGGCCCGCTTGCGCACCAGGTCCTCGAAGCGGAACTGACGCTGTCCCGGAACGCTGTCGTTGTAGACCACCAGCAGCAGCGAGGCGATCGCGTCCATGGCGCCCAGATGGTCGAGCACCGCGTCCGTGTTCGGGTCGATGCGCGCGTGCAGGTAGTGACGCACGAGCGCGCCGGAGACGAGGCCGTCCAGGAACCGGGCCCGCTCGATGGCGTTGGCGAAGGTGCGCTCCTCGGGGCGGTCCTCCTGCTGCGAGAAGCTCACGGCGCTCATGACCGTCGTGAGGCCGCAGGCCGCGGCGCGCTGGTCCATGAAGTGGAACGCGAGCGGCAGCGGGAACTCCGCGCTCGGCCGCGGACGGATCTCTCGCTCGAGGTAGTCGGAGTGGATGTCGATGCAGCCCGGGGAGAGCCAGCAGCCGCCGAGATCCGTGCCGGCGCGGTAGCGGCGCCCGCGGATCACGTCGACGACGATCCCGTCCTCGACCACCACCGTTCCGGGGCCGTCCCAGTCGGGGCCGACCACGTGTGCGTTCGTGAGGATGTGCGCGTCGTCCATCAGCGTCTCTCCGGGGCAGCGGCGGGCACGGGACGGAACCGTTC
>JAZBPF010000521.1:0-3511 GCA_036351515.1 Pseudomonadales bacterium
CGACGAGGCCGTGCGCAAGGTGGCCGAGCACGTCTTCGACCCCTTCGAGTACCTCATGCTCCGGCACAAGGGCGGCCTGCTGAAGACGGACTTCGAGCGCCCCCTCGGCAAGGTCGCCTACCACGCCGCCTGCCACCAGCGCGTGCAGAACATCGGGCAGAAGACCCGCGAGGTGCTCTCTCTGATCCCGGAGACCCAGGTCGAGCTCATCGAGCGCTGCTCTGGTCACGACGGCACCTACGCCTACAAGACCGAGACCCACGAGCACGCCGTGAAGATCGCCCGGCCCGTGGTCAACCGCGTGAAGAAGGCCGAGGCGCAGCACTTCGGCAGCGACTGCCCCATGGCCGGCCGCATGATCCAGCACGGGCTCGAGGACCAGGGCGAGGCGGAGCATCCGATCACCATGCTCCGCGTGGCCTACGGGCTTTGAGAGACGAGGAGAATTCCGCGATGCAGAAACTCGACCGTTCGACGCTGCACAGCCTCGAGGAGTACGCGCAGCTGCGCGAGCAGTTCCGCCGCGAGGTGATCGAGCACAAGAAGCCGCGGCGCATCGCCGTCACGGAGCACGCGGTGCTCTACTTCGAGGATTTCCTGACCATGAAGTACCAGGTGCAGGAGATGCTCCGCGCCGAGCGCATCTTCGAGCCCGACGGCATCCTCGAGGAGATCGAGGCCTACAACCCGCTGATCCCCGACGGGAGCAACTGGAAGGCCACCTTCATGATCGAGTACGCCGACGTGGACGAACGCCGCGCGGCGCTCGCGAAGCTCATCGGCGTCGAGGATCGCGTGTACGTGCAGGTGGGCGACGGCGAACGCGTCTTCGCCATCGCCGACGAGGACCTCGAGCGCGAGTCCGAGGAGAAGACCTCCTCCGTGCACTTCCTGCGCTTCGAGCTCACGCCGGAGATGGTCGCCAACGCGAAGGGCGGCGCCCCGATCCGCGCCGGCATCGACCACGGCGAGCTAACCGCCGAACTCGAGCTCCCGGAACCGAGCCGCGCCTCCCTCGCCGCGGATCTCGATCCGGTGCACTGACCTTCGCGACTCCCTGTGGGAGCAGACTTCAGTCGCGACCGGCTCCGATGGGACGGATTCGTCGCCCGGTACGCCGGAGCGGCTGAAGCGCGCTCCCACAGTGCCCGTGCCGACGCCCCCTGTGGGAGCAGACTTCAGTCGCGACGAACTCCGATCAGACAGACGCGTCGCCGCTGAAGCCGGCTCCCACAGTGCCCGCGCCGATGCCCCCTGTGGGAGCCGACTTCAGTCGCGACCGGCTCCGATCGGACCGATTCGTCGCCCGGCACGCCGCACCGGCTGAAGCGGGCTCCCGCAGTACAGCGGAGCGCCGTCCTCAGTCGTCGAGAAACGCGCGCATGCCCTCGGCGAACTCCGCCACGATCGCGCCCGCCGAAGAGGCCCGCGCCCGCCCCGCGCCCTGCCCCGCCCAGGCCTGCATCCGCTCCACGTCCCCGGCCCGCGCCGCGTCCGCACGCATCGGCGCCGTGAGGGCCCGCTGCACCGGGTAGGCCGCCGGCGTCGGCGCGCCCGGTCCTGCGGCGGCACGAACGTAGTCCGTCGCGATCGCCCGCCCCGGCCGGCCGGAGAACGCCCGCGTCACCCGCGTGTCCTCCGGCGCGAGCCCCGCCAGCCGATCCTTCCACGCCTGCGGGATCGAGGACTCCTGCGCACGCAGGAAGGCGGTGCCCACCTGCACCGCACTCGCCCCGAGCGCCAGCGCCGCGCAGGCCCCGCGTGCGTCGGCGATGCCGCCCGCCGCGACCACCGGCACGTCCACGGCGTCGGCGATCGCCGGGACCAGGGCGAGCAACCCCACGCCCGTCGCCTCCGCGGACGCCGCATCGAAGGCGCCGCGGTGCCCGCCGGCCTCGACGCCCTGGGCCACGATCGCGTCGGCGCCGGCCGCCGCCGCGGCGCGCGCCTCCGCGACCGTCGTCGCCGTCGCGAACCAGCGCGCCCCCGCCTCGCGGATCGCGTGCACCTGGACCGCCGTGAAGAGCCCCATGATCGACGACACGACCGCGGGCCGGGCGGAGAGCAGCGCCGCGAACTGCGCGTCGAAGGCGGGACCGGGCCCCTCCGCTGCATCGTCGGGGACGGTGGGCCCCCAGTGCGCGAGGAACGCACGCACCCGCGCCTCCGCCTCGGCGTCCCGCTCCGGCGGCGGGTCGGGGATCCAGAGATTGAGCTGGAACGGACCGTCCGTGCCGGCCCGCACGGCCGCCACCCAGTCACCGATCGCCTCCGGCTCGAGGGTCAGGCAGCCACAGGCCCCCATGCCCCCGGCCTGCGCGACGGCGATCGACAGTGCGGGCGGGCAGGCCCCGGCCATGGGAGCGAGCAGCACCGGTGCGCGGAGCTCGAAGGCACTGCAGAAGGCGTCGACCCGCGCGCGGACGGAGCTTCGGGAGAAGGGGGTCATGGGCGTTCCCGGGGGCAGGCGGGTGACAGGCGCGAGGGGAAACGGGGAAGATACGCCATCGCCACGACACGGGGATCCCCATGGCCACGTCCCTCTACGACCTGACCGTCGCCAGCTACCTGCAGATCGGCGAGGCGCTCGCCGGCGTGCTCGCCAAGGGCGCCACGCACTGCGCCGAGCAGGGCCTGGACACGAACGAGCTGGTCTCGCACCGGATCGCGCCGGACATGGCGGACCTGCGTTTCCAGGTGTACTGCGTCGCGCATCACTCGATCGGCGCCGTCCACGCCTTCCGCTCCGGCGAGTTCGGCCCGCCGAGCGGCTACGAGGACTTCGACTACGCGGGCCTGCAGCAGGTGCTCGGCGACGCCGTGGCCGAACTGAAGGGCCTCGATCGGGCCGAGATCGACGCCCTCGCGGGCGGCACCGTCACCTTCCGCCTCGGGCAGATGGAGATCCCCTTCACCACGGAGAACTTCGCGCTCTCCTTCTCCCTGCCGAACTTCTACTTCCATGCGACCACGTCCTACGACCTGCTCCGGTCGAAGGGCGTGGCCATCGGCAAGCGGGACTTCCTGGGGCAGCTGCGGGTCGGTAGCTGAACTCCACGGACGACTCGCCCGAGGGAGCGAGCGTCCGCATCGAGGAAACAACCGAACGAGCGCAGTCGCGGCTGAAGCTCGCTCCCACAGCGGCCGCGCCGATACCCCATTGTGGGAGCCCGCTTCAGCGGCGACGAACACCCCGGCCGCACCGAAAGTCGCGGCTGAAGCCCGCTCCCACAGCGGCCGCGCCGATACCCCACTGTGGGAGCCCGCTTCAGCGGCGACGAACACCCCGGCCGCATCGAAAACCGCGGCTGAAGCTCGCTCCCACAGGTCAGCGACGGAACCTCGTTCCGTCGGAACGGATCGGCCGTCCGATCAACGCGGATGCACCACCACCGGCAGTTCCGCGATCCCGTGGATGAAGTTATTCGGGTTGAACACCGGCTCGCCCACGACCTCCACGTGCCGGAAGCGCTGCTGGATCTCCTCCCACAGCACCCGGAGCTGCAGCTCC
>JAZBPF010000522.1:0-2420 GCA_036351515.1 Pseudomonadales bacterium
GAAGGCGGAACCGTCCACCACGAGGTCGCCGGTGATGCGGCGGATGCCGGCCCCGCGGATGCCCCGCACGAACTTCCAGAACTCCTCGGCCACGAGCCAGGGGTCGCCGGTGCCGCGAAGGAGCAGGTCGCCGTCGAGGACGCCGTCCCGGACGGGGCCCAGGGCCCAGGCCTCCGTGCGCCAGCGATGGGCCGGCGTCAGCCCCTCGAGGGCCGCGAAGGTGGTCACGAGCTTGAGCGTGGACGCCGGGATCCGCGGAGCATCGGCGCGCCAGTGCGCCCGGACGGCCCCGTCCGCGAGGTCGGCCACGAAGACGCTCACGTTCTGGGGATCCACGCCGAGGGCACCGGCCACGCGCAGCACGGACGGCGGCAGCGCCTCCGGCACGACGGACGCCTCGCCCCGGACGGCGGCCGGCACGACGAGCAGGAGGAGAAGCGGGACCAGGACGAAGCGGGACGCGCTCACGGGCACCTCACGACGACAAAGGCACAGTCTGCCGTGCCCCCGCCCGGACGCAACGCCCGCGAGCGCACGAGCGGTGCTACCATTCGGCGGCCACAGGAGGCCCCGCGACCCGGGCGATCCCCCGCGGGCCACGCGCGCGAGACCAGCGACAGCACGGATGCGACCACAGTCCGGAGGGCCGATGGCGACCGCCGTCCGGCCCGGCGCGGATCCGTAGTCCCGGAGTTCCTCGTACCGCCGCGACAGTCCATGCCGTGACGACAGGAATGCCATGGCCGAGAAGAAAGCCCTCCCCCTGACCCAGGCCCTCGGGCTCGTGGTCGGCGATCAGTCGAGCTACCTGTGGACCGCGATCATCTTCACCGTGGTCATCAGCCTGCTCTCGCTCGCCGTCCCCGTGGCCGTGCAGCTGCTCATCGACTCGGTCGCGAACCTCGGGACCGTGACGCCGATCGTCATCCTGTCCTTCGTGCTCCTTGGGGTCCTGGCGGCGCAGGGCTCCCTCTACGCGGCCCGGGACTTCGTGCTGGAGATGTTCGAGCGTCGCTTCCTCGCCCGCACGGCGCAGGAAGTCACGCTGCGGACGGTGTACGCGGAGTCCATGGCCTTCGAGGCGAGGAACCGGGAGGACCTCTACAACCGCTTCTTCGAGATCTCGATCATCAAGAGCACGATCCCGGCGCTTGCCTCCAGCGGCCTGAACCTCGTGTTCCAGGCGCTGGTGGGCTACGTCGTCGTGGCCTTCTACCACCCCTACTTCCTGTGGGTGAGCGTCGTCCACGCGATCCTCATCGTCGCGATCTGGCAGTCCCTCGACCGCCCGGCCGTCCGCAGCGCCATCGACATGTCCACGGTCAAGTTCCGCATGGGGAACTGGTTCGAGTCCATGGCCATCAAGCACCGGGTCTTCAAGTCCGAGGCCGGGATCCGCTGGTCCATCGACCGCAGCGACGAGCTCACGGACGAATTCGTCGACGCCCACAAGCGCCACTTCCGCTGCACCTTCACCCAGACCGTCAGCTACCAGGTGCTCATGGCCGTGGGCAGCGCCCTCCTGCTCGGCATCGGGGGCTGGCTCGTGGTCGTCGGGCAGCTCACGGTGGGGCAGCTCGTGGCCGCGGAGCTCATCCTCGGCACGATCTTCCTCAACATGGGCAACTTCCCCACCGTGCTCGAGAGCTGGTACAGCATGCGCGCGGCGCTCGACAAGCTCTCGCAGCTGCATCGCGTGCCCCTCGAGGACGTGGAGACCCAGGGCAAGCGCGACGACTGGGAGCCCTCCGTGGTCTTCGACGACGTGACCGTGCACTACCGGCTCCACGACGTGCGCCTCGATGCGGAGTTCCCCGCGGGCAGCACCAGCCTCGTGGCGCCGGAGAGCGCGAGCCACGTGGAAGTGCTCTGCAACCTGCTCCTGCGCGTGCAGACCCCCACTCCCGGGCGCGTGCTCCTCGGCGGCCGGGACGCGGAGGTCTTCGACATCCACCACCTGCGCGACGACGTGGTCATCGTGGGGGACACGCGCCTGTTCGAGTGCACCGTCGCCCAGTTCCTGCGTCTGGCGAATCCGACGCTCACGCACGGGCAGATGCGCGAGGTCCTCGACGTGGTCGGCCTGGACGAGCTGATCGAGTCCCTGGAGGACGGCCTCGAGACGGTGCTCACGCCCCAGGGGCATCCGCTCACCACGAGCGAGATCCTGCGCCTGAAGATCGCCCACGCGCTGGCTCTGGAGCCGAAGGTCATCGTGTTCACCATGACCTGCGATCTCATGCGCCTGGAACGCCGCGAGCGCATCCTCGCGTATCTGCGCACGCTGCCGGGCACGACCTTCATCTATCTGTCCAATCGCCTGGACCTCGATGGCTTCGACCGCTACCTGCGCCTCGGCTCCAGCTACACGGAGGAGTACGACAGCCTCGAGGCGCTCGTCCGCGCCGAGCGCGCAGGCC